>NZ_DGMR01000020.1:17976-34960 GCF_002388495.1 Thalassospira sp. UBA4513 | reverse complement strand
TTTGCAATTTTCCTGGCCTTTATGGCCTATCCGGCCTTCAAGAATTCGCCGCGCAGTTATATCCCGATCATGGATTGGGTGCTGGCGGCGGTTGGCGCGTTTTGCGCGGCCTACATTTACATTTTCTATCGTGAAATCTCGGATCGTCCCGGGCTTCCGACCACGGGCGACCTTGTTGCGGCTGGCGTTGGTCTTGTCATGTTGCTTGAGGCAACCCGTCGCGCACTTGGCCCGCCCTTGATGATCGTTGCGATGGTGTTCCTGGCATATGTCTTCTTTGGCAATGCACCGTGGGTGCCCGACGTTCTGCAATGGAGTGGTGCAAGCTTCTCCAAGGCGATGTCGCATCAGTGGATCACGACCGAAGGCGTGTTTGGTATCGCGCTTGGCGTATCAACCAGCTTTGTGTTTCTGTTTGTCCTGTTTGGATCGCTTCTCGATAAGGCGGGTGCAGGCAACTATTTCATCAAGGTTGCCTTTGCCGCCCTTGGTCACATGCGCGGTGGCCCGGCAAAGGCCGCTGTTTTGTCATCGGCGATGACCGGCCTGATTTCCGGGTCCTCGATTGCCAACGTTGTGACGACCGGTACCTTTACCATTCCGCTGATGAAGCGCGTTGGTTTCTCGGGCGAGAAGGCCGGTGCGGTGGAAGTCGCATCCTCGGTCAATGGTCAGATCATGCCGCCTGTGATGGGGGCTGCGGCCTTCCTGATGGTGGAATATGTCGGCATTCCGTACCCGGAAGTCATCAAGCATGCCTTCCTGCCAGCCACGATTTCCTATATCGCGCTGATCTACATTGTTCACCTTGAGGCACTTAAGGCGAACATGAAGGGCCTGCCGAAACGGGTGACCTCGACCCTTGGTCAGACTCTGATCAGGTCGCTTTTATTCGTGCTGTCGCTGGTGGTGCTTTCGGGGCTGGTTTACTACGCCATTGTCTTCCAGAAGCAGCTATTTGGTGATGCCGTTGGTTGGATTGTCGCACTCGAGTGTGCTGCGATTTATCTGGCAGGGCTTTATTACGCGGCAAGATATCCCGATCTTGAAATGGATGATCCCAACCAGCCGGTGGTCGAGTTGCCGGCTTTGGGTGAAACCGCCAAGGCTGGCTTGCATTATCTGCTGCCGGTTGTGGTTCTGGTCTGGTTCCTGATGATTGAATTGAAATCACCGGGCTTGTCCGCCTTCTGGGCGACGGTTCTGATGATCTTCATCATGCTGACCCAGCATGCGGCCAAGGGCATCTTCCGCAAAAGCCGTAATGTTTCCAACGACCTGAAACTTGGCTTGATCGACGTGATTGACGGTTTTGCCACCGGTGCCCGCAACATGATCGGTATCGGTGTGGCAACGGCCGCCGCCGGTATCATCGTTGGTACGGTGTCACTGACCGGTATCGGTCAGGTGATGGTTGAATTCGTCGAACTGATTTCGGGCGGCAATTTGATGCTGATCCTGATCTTCACCGCCGTGATCAGCCTGATTCTTGGCATGGGGCTGCCTACCACGGCAAACTACATCGTGGTTTCCAGCCTGATGGCACCGGTGATTGTCGAACTTGGCGCGGCAAACGGACTGATCGTACCTTTAATCGCGGTTCACCTGTTCGTCTTCTATTTCGGTATCATGGCCGATGTGACCCCGCCGGTCGGTTTGGCATCCTTTGCCGCAGCCGCCGTATCGGGGGCTGATCCGATGAAGACGGGGCTGGTTGCGTTCTTCTACTCGATGCGCACAGCCGTCCTGCCGTTCCTTTTCCTGTTCAACACGCAACTTCTGATGATCGGTCTGGATCATCCGCTGGATGTGGTGATGGTGATCATTGTTTCGACAATCGCCATGCTGGTCTTTGCCGCAGCGACGCAGGGTTATTTCTTTGCCCGGTCCAAGCTGTGGGAAAGTGCGGCACTGCTGTTGATCGCGTTCACCTTGTTCCGGCCGGGTTTCTGGCTCGACATGATTGCGCCGCCTTATGAAAACCTGCCGGCGACAACCATTGTCGAAGATGCCGCCAACATGCCGCCTGAATCCAACATCCTTCTGGATGTCGAAGGCATCAGCATTGAAGGGGATGAGGTTTCCAAATCCGTGATGCTGCCGCTTGGGCCGGCAGGTGCGGGGGAAGATCGCCTTTATCACGCCGGTATCGGTATTCGGAATGAAGATGGTCGTATCTATATCGACGATCTGGTCTTTGCTGGTCCGGCCGAGAAAGCCGGTCTTGATTTCGATTTTGAAATCACCGCGGTAAAGGTCGAGGCTGATCGTCCGGCCAAGGAAGTCTTCTTTATCCCGGCCTTCCTGTTGCTGGGTGGGATTATTGTTCTTCAACGCCGACGCAAGCGCAGTGAAGACGCGCTTGGTACGGCCTGACTGGGAGATTGAACATGTACAAGGATATTCTGGTCACAGTAGATCTTGATCATGAGTCTTCCTGGAAGAAGGCCGTACCGGTTGCAATCAAGCAGGCGCAAAGCTTTGGCGCGCGCCTTCATGTTCTGACCGTGGTACCCACGGTTGGAATGTCGATGGTTGGTCAATTCTTCCCGAAAGGCTACGAAACCAAGGTTCTTGAAGCCTATAACGAACGCCTGCACAAATTTGTGGCTGAACATATTCCGTCAGACATCAAGGTGCAGCACATCGTGGGCCAGGGAACGGTTTATGAGGTCATCCTTCAGATCGCGAAGAAAACCAATTGCGACCTGATCGTGATCGGATCCCATCGCCCGGAACTGAAGGATTACCTTCTGGGGCCGAATGCTGCGCGCGTTGTGCGCCATGCAGATTGCTCGGTGATGGTCGTTCGCGAATAGGATTGGACGGCCTTCCTGCTTGAATAGAAAACGGGGGCGATGCAACTGCATCGCCCCCGTTGCCGTTGGGACGGATCAGGTATTTACTTCGCGGCGCAAGGGTTAGCCGCACACGGATTGGCCGCACACGGGTTTTTCGCAGCACATGGATTAGCTGCGCACGGGTTTGCCGCACACGGGCTGCAGGGGTTAACCACTTTTTTGGCAGCACACGGGTTGGCAGCACACGGGTTGGCAGCACACGGGTTTGCGGCACAAGGATTTGCTGCACATGGGCTGCACGGTGCGCAGCTTGCCACTTCGGCGGTCGGTGCCGGAAGCGGGGCGGCCATCGCCATTGGTGTTGCCATGGCAAGGCTGGTGCCGATTGCCATCGCCGGGATGAGTGCCTTTTGTGCGAAAGTCATGGATTTCTTGGTCATGTCGTGCCTCTCTGAAGATCCGGTAAGTTCAATCCGGGGCGTTCCATCGCCCATCGGTAAGCGCACTATGATCCAATTCTTCACCGAAGCGGCGTCACATGGTTTCACTGTTGTGTGAGACCGTCGTGTTCAAAAAGGTGTTTGCCTACAATTGATTAGAAGCCCATTAGAGAAAATGCATGTCACAAATACCGGTTAAAAACTGTCAAACCGATTGAAAGTGCGGCAAAAGTTCAGCATCTTGGGGTCAGTTATAAAGGGGGCATAAGTTGGGGTTTCGTTTGAATAAAGCGTGAGCCGCACCGCCCATCAGGACGGAAGTTTGTATGATAGTCGGGGATCGTATCGCAGAAATCTGGAAGTTCTGCGCTGTTGCGTGCGTTGTTGGTCTTGCGGGAAACGCAGAGGCGGCAGGTAATGGAATCCCCGAGACGGTCGACATTCCGTCTGGCTGGTTCTGGCAGGGATCCGATTCAGTCGAACGGCAATATGCCTATCAGATTGACGAGCAGGTTTATGGCCACGATATCAGCCGCCGTAACCGTTGGTATGATCTCGAAGCCGATAAATGGCGCGTCCATCTTTTGGGCTATGATATCGGCAAAACACCGGTAACCAACGACCAGTATGCGGTTTTTGTCGAAGAAACCGGCCATCCCGCACCGACGATCAGCCAGGAAGACTGGGAACGTCAGGGGCTGATTTATAACTATGACACCATCGTGCCGTTCCTTTGGAACGATGGTCGTCCCCCGCGCGGGCGTGGCAATCATCCGGTCGTTCTGGTGTCTTGGCAGGATGCCAACGCCTATACTCGTTGGCTCAGCGAAAAGACGGGTGAAAGCTGGCGCTTGCCCGATGAGCTTTATTGGGAAAAGGCGACGCGCGGCCCGGATGGCACGTTCTATCCTTGGGGAAATATTTTCGATGCAAGCCGCCTGAACAGTGCCGATAGCGGGCCGTTTGATACCATGCCGGTCGGCCAGTTCGAGGCCGGGCCATATGGTGTGCTTGATGGTGTCGGGCAGGTGTTTGAATGGACGTCTTCGTCTTCCCAGCCAGGCTATCGCACCGTTAAGGGCGGATCATGGGATGATCGCGGGTGCGGGGTTTGTCGCCCGGCCGCCCGTCACGCCCGCCCGGAATATCTCAAGCACATCCTGATTGGTTTCCGGGTGATGCGCGATCACTGATCGCCCGAGACGATTGTTGCAAACCGCCATCAAATCACTAACTGTTGAAAGGGGTTTATTGGCGTGATCGGTCGCAAACCGCCTTATTCTGTGCAAAAGGAATAGCGGGTGGATCGCAACGATGTTGGTAAAGAAATGACTGAAGACAAACTCGATTTGGCGTCTATCCCGACAGATCAGCTTGAAAAGATGTTGGCCGCGGGACGCGATGTTATGGAATGTCATCGCGTTTTGACAGCGACGGGCGATAACATCGTTGGTGAACTGATCAAGGGGTCGGGGACGTTCTATGAATGGAACCATTACCCCGAAGGCGATGTCTATGATCGCCAGTCACATGCACAGTTCTATTATCACGCCCATCCCAAGGAAGAGCGCCGTGATTGGGATGAGCACGGACATTTCCATACATTCATGCGCCCGCGCGGCATGCCCGATGGTTGCAAACCCAAACAGATCGACGGCTTCACCTATCCCGAGGGGCCGAACGATGCGCTTTCGCATTTGATCGCGTTTTCGATGGATGAGTTCGGCTTTTGCCAGCGATTGTTTACCACCAACCGTTGGGTCACCGGCGAAGTCTGGTATGACGCCGAAGACGTCATCGGCATGCTTGATGGTTTTGTCATCGACCATGCCCAGCCGTCCTGGCCGGTCAATCGCTGGGTGTCGGGCATGATGGTGCTTTTCCGGCCGCAGATTGAACAACTGATCCGCGAACGCGATCAGGCGGTGGCCGACTGGGCGCAAAAACACCCGGACCGTGACGTCTATGAAGATCGTGATCTTGAAGTCACTGCGACCCTGGATGTCGCAACGGTGGAGCAGATGCGTTCGGTCGGCGAAGAACTTCTGCGTCGGCGCGAGGCGGCATAGCGTGCCTGCGCAACTGGCATCTGAAATACCAAGGACGCATCGCCAGAGATTTCAAACAGAGTGCAAATAACAAAAATGGCCGGGGCATTTTGCTCCGGCCATTTCATATTCCGAGATCGTAAAAGTGTTACTGAGCTTTCAGGAACTCGATGATGTCGGCAACATCTTCATCTTTGTTGAGTTTGAACGCCATTTTGGAGCGTTCCTTGGAACCTGCGATTTCGCTCAGTTTCGCGGACGGATCCTTGAGGTAATCGGTCAGGAACGCTTCGTCAGCAACAAACCCTTTTTCGCAGGCTGCAAGATAACCCTTGCCGTATTTGAAGCCTTCAACCGTGCCGCATTCACGACCGAAAGCGCCAGCAAGACTTGGGCCGACCTTGTTCACACCAGCATCAAGGCTGTGGCAAGCAGCGCAGCGCTTGAAAAGTTTTTCACCTTTCTCCGCATCACCAGCAATCGCAGGGGCGGCAGACAGGAAGGCGATGGAGCTGGCAACGAGAACCAGTTTGCGCGAAAACGTCATTATTGAGCCTCTCTCTTAGTTCGATGTTCCCGGTGATCGGGATAATGCACCACTTTCTGGCGCATCTGTGGGTAAACGCAAGGTCAACGCGGGATATTGTTATGCGTCGAACAAGTACAAGATCGCTTGATCTTCAAAAACTGGTAACCAGATCTATCATAGTGTGATGGTGAAAAATTTGAGTTTAGTCAATTTTTGCACTGAGCTGTCGAAATTTGCCAGATTTCAGATGCTTCTGATTGCTGGTGTAAGGCCTACG
This sequence comes from Thalassospira sp. UBA4513, assembly GCF_002388495.1. Taxonomy (NCBI): domain Bacteria; kingdom Pseudomonadati; phylum Pseudomonadota; class Alphaproteobacteria; order Rhodospirillales; family Thalassospiraceae; genus Thalassospira; species Thalassospira sp. UBA4513. Next base: position 28,865 of record NZ_DGMR01000020.1, on the reverse strand, counting down.
ACTGAAATAGTGTGTTTTTGCCATTGTGGCAGAAGGTTTGATGAAATCCATCAGGGACGCGGAATGTCCCGGTTCGACAATTGATCAACAGGATGGTTGAAAATCAGGACCTTGTGCCCCAACTAAGGAAAATATGTTTGTCGAATTCCTGCCAGAAGTATAATGTTGCGCAGAAATTTGGCAGCCATATGAGAAGCGTGCCAGGAGATATCTATTGCCACGTATCACCAAAGAAGATCTGAGCAAGCTGGTTCAGGACCCGTCAGGGGAAAATCGCGCGGACACGGCCGACAAGATCAGTCGTGAATTCACGACCGAGACCCTGACTGACAGCGAACGTGTTCTGGCCGAAGATATTTTCCGTCTGATGATCCGTGACGCGGAAGTCCGCGTGCGCAAGGCGCTTGCCAAAAACCTTGCCCAGACGCCTTTGGTGCCCCACGACGTTGCCGCGACGCTGGCCCGTGATGTGGACGAAGTTGCGCTTCCGGTTCTTGAGTTTTCCGAAGTTCTTAATGACGACGACCTTGTCGACATCATCGGTGATAATGCCGACAGTGTCGAAAAGCAGCGTGCGATCGCCTCACGGTCATATGTTTCCGAAGTCGTTTCGGCAACGCTGGTCGATATCGGCCATGAAGACGTGATGGTCGACCTGATGTCAAACCAGGGTGCCGAAATCAGCGAGGTTTCCCTGCAAAAGGTCGTTGATGATTTCGGCGACAATGAACGCATCCAGAAACCGATGATCGAACGCAATCATCTGCCGATCACGATTGCCGAACGCATGGTGACACTGGTGTCCGAACGGATGCGTTCGCAACTGATTTCACGCGGTCACATCCCGGAAGGGATCGTTAACGCAGTCATGACCCAGTCGCAGGAAAGCGCGACCATCGGGCTTCTTGGTGATGGTGTCGAAGAACGCGATGTCGAACTGCTTGTCGAACATCTTTATAACAACAAGCGTCTGACAAGCGGTTTGATCCTGCGCGCACTTTGCATGGGCGATGTATCCTTCTTCGAGGCCGCCTTGGCGAAACGTGCGGGTGTCTCGTTGATCAATACCCGTATTCTTATTCATGACAGTGGTCCGTTTGGCCTTGAAGCGATCTATAACAAGGCCTGCATGCCAGAGCATTTCTTCCCGGGTGTTCGTGCGGCGATCGAAGTTGCCCGCGAGACTTCCTTTGACGGTGAAGAACATGACAAGGAACGTTATTCACGCCGGATGATCGAACGGGTCCTGACCCAGTATGGTGATCTTGGGGTCGAGTTCGATTCAGATGACGTAGATTATCTGATGGGCCGTATGTTGCAGCTTCCGGGCGAACGGGCGTTGCATCACTGATCTCGCCTGTCAGCACGATGATCTTGAAGTCAAAACCGCCCGATGTGTAATCCGGGCGGTTTTCTTTTGGGCCTTCGTTGCCCAAACAAAAAGGGCGCTGCCATGCCGACAGCGCCCTTTGTCAGTTCTTATCCAAACGCCACACTATTCAAGCAGCGTGTTGGGCATCCAAAGTGCCAGTTCCGGGAAGTACATCACGAGGATAAGACCCAGAACCTGCAGAAGTACGAAGGGAATGATGCCTTTGTAGATCTGCTGGATGGTGATGGATTTCGGCGCCACACCCTTGAGATAGAATAGGGCAAACCCAAACGGTGGCGTTAAGAAGCTTGTTTGCAGGTTCACCGCCACAAGGACCGCAAACCAGGTCAGAACCTGTGCCTCGGTGGCTTCAAGGCCCCCGATATCAAGGTGATGCCCAAAATCAAGCTGGGCAATGACCGGTGCAAAGATCGGCAGCACAATCAGGGTGATCTCGACCCAGTCAAAGAAGAAGCCAAGGATAAAGACGATCAGCATCAGCAAAAGCAAGATGCCCCACGGACCAAGACCGGCACCTTCGACAAGGTCAATTACCAGATCATCGCCACCTAGCGAACGGAAGACATAGGAAAACACCGTCGCGCCGGCAAACAGGAAGAACAGCATTGCGCCGGTCAGTGCAGACCGTTCGCAGACATCCTTAAGAACCGGCCATTTCAGGCGCCCTTTGACCAGTGCCAGGAAGGTTGCACCAACCGCGCCAACGCCTGCGGCCTCGGTCGGGGTGGCAAAACCGGCAAAGATCGAACCCAGAACCAGAACAATCAGGAAGACCGGTGGCAGGAAGCTGCGCAGCATCATCATGACAAGGTCTTTGCCGTGTACTGCTTCGCCTTCTGGAAGCGGCGGGGCAAGCGACGGGTTCAGCTGACAGCGTACAAAGATATAAACCGTGTACAAGCTTGCAAGGAGCAGACCCGGAATGATCGCTGCCAGGAACAGGTTGCCAACCGATACCGACAAAAGGTCGGACATCAGAACCAGCATGATCGATGGCGGGATCAGAATGCCGAGCGTCCCGGATGCCGCAATGGTTCCGGTGGCCAGTGACGGATCATAATTACGACGCATCATCACCGGCAGGGCAAGCAGGGTCATCATCACAACCGATGCGCCAATAATACCGGTGGTTGCCGCCATGATGGTGCCCATCAGAGTTACCGAGAGGGCAAGACCGCCCGGCACTTTACGCAGCAGCATGTTGAGGCATTCCAGAAGGTCTTCTGCAACACCACTTTTTTCAAGCATCGTGCCCATGTAAATGAACATCGGCACGGCAACCATCACCATGTTTTCGGAGATGCCGCCCCAGATACGTGAAACGATATTGAAAAATTCAATAAACGAGAAAACGTCATAGGCCATGCCCAGAAAGCCAAAGGCGATCCCGATGCCGGAAATGACGAAAGCAACCGGAAGTCCCGTGAAGACAAGAATGCCGAGCGAGGCAAACATGAACAGCGGAAACCAGTCTTCGATATAGAAGTTATCCATTTGGAATTATCCCCGTTCCGCTCAGTCTTCGATCTTGGCTTTGCCAAGGTCTTCAAGATGGTGGGTCCCGACGTAATAGCCTGCGCGCTTATGCAGGTTGGTCGGGCCAAAGACATAGACGAAGCATTTCAGGAAGATCGAAAGCCCCGCCATGGCGAGAAGGCCAAAGCCGATGGGAATGGTTGATTTGATGATCCAGCGATGGGTCAGACCCGTGGTTGAAGCCGAAACTTCGTGGCTTTCAAAGGAACGGGCAACAAAATCAAACCCGAAATACAGCACCAAAGCACAGAATGGCAGTACGCAAATGATGCCGCCGATCATCTCGACAATCGCGCGGGTGCGGGGGCGAAGGTTGTCGCGAATAAGTTCGATACGAACATGTGCATCGCGAATATAGGCGAAACCAAAGCACAGCATAAACAGGCCGGTATGCAGGTGCCATTCAAGCTCCTGGAGCTTGATGGATCCCTGACCGCCGAATTTACGTTGGATCACGTCGTACAGGATGACAATCATCAATGGTATCGCAAGCAGGCTTGCCCACTTTCCCACGCGGGTCACGATGGCATCGATGATGTCACTAAATTTCAGTAGCGCTTCCATAGAAGGTCTCCCGGGTCTTCTTATCGCGGTCAAGGCCGGGGCACGGAGCACCCGGCCTTGCCGAGAATTGTTTTTGTCGACTGACTTAACAGTCGTTCAGACCTGTTGGATTAATCGAGATAACCGATGTCTTTCCAGATCTTGTAGTTTTCGCGGAAGCTCTGGAGGCTTTCATAAGCCATTTTGAAGTTCGCATCTTCAGCTGAGAGCTCGGCTGCGACTTCTTCCCAGGCACCACGCATGGCATCGAGCATTTCCGGCGACCATTTCTTGATGTTCACGCCTTTTTCCTGAAGTTCTTTCAGGGCGTCGAACTGGATCGCTTCACCTTCTGCAAAGCCATATGCAAGGTTGTCGTTACAGACGGACTCGATCTGGGCACGCTGGGTATCGGAAAGCGCATCCCATTTTTCCTTGTTCATCATCAGATCGAACAGGGTCGACTGCTGGTGCCAACCCGGGAAGTAGTAGTACTTCGCGACCTGGTGGAAGCCGAGTTTCAAGTCAATCGCCGGCATGGAGAACTCGGTCGCGTCAATCGTGCCAAGTTCAAGTGCCGGATAGATGTCGCCACCTGCCAAAAGCTGGGTGGAAACACCAAGTTTTTCCATCACTTTCGCGCCAAGACCGAAGAAGCGCATTTTCAGACCCTTAAGGTCTTCCGGCGAATTGATCTCCTTGGAGAACCAACCAGATGCTTCCGGTGCGATCAGGCCGCAGAACAGCGATTTGATGCCATGTTCGGCATAAAGCTTGTCAAAGATTTCCTGGCCGCCGCCAAACTTGACCCATGCCAGATATTCACCCGCCTGCGGGCCGAACGGAACGGCACCGAAAAGCTGAAGGGCCGGAACCTTACCTGCCCAGTAACCCGGGGTGGAGAAGGCGGCATCAATCGAGCCGGTCGAAACCGCATCGAAAACTTCCAGTGCCGGCACAAGTGCGCCCGGCTCATAGAATTTGATGTTGATATTGCCGCCAGAAACTTGGTCGATCTTCTCGTCGACGCGTTTGCCAAGCGTACCAAGCTGGGTCAGGCTGCCCGGATAGGTCGAGCCCATTTTCCAGCGAACGCGATCCTGAGCATCCGCATCAGAAGGTACTGCCGCAACCGCGACCGCAGCAAGAACGGCCGCACAAGTTGCGGATTTAAGCATTTTAGAAAAAGTCATTCGTCTTCCTCCCTAAGAAGTCCGAAATTGGTAATACCACGTGAGGCCGACCACCACCTTTTGCTTTTATTATTGGGTGGTATTCTCCCCGATTTTTATGTTGCAGGGCGAAGCATAAGCGTATTTCGCAAGGATGAGCAAGTTTGTTTCACCGTTTGCGAAAGAAAATATCCTTTTGCAGTGCGAAAAGAAAACTTCGTGTCAGGCGTGGAAAGCAGGAATTCCGCACGGGAATGCGCATTTGGCGTTCATTCATGCCGTTTGAAAATTCCGGGTCAAAAAGCTGCATGATCGCCGCGGCTTAGGGGATTTTGGTTTTATCACCCTAATTACTGTGGGGGGATTCGTGCCCGGGATTCTGTGTGACGCCAGGGTGATGTCTGGGCGATTGTTGCCGCAATCCCGGCGAACGATGCTGTCTTGCGATATTGCAAATGCAGCAGATGGCGTCATTTTCGTCGTGAGACAGGGGAAGAAATCGTTTGAAAACGAAAACGGGCGGCCTTTCAATGAAAGACCGCCCGACTGATGGTCGGAGCGAGAGGATTCGAACCTCCGACCCCTGCCTCCCGAAGACAGTGCTCTACCAGGCTGAGCTACGCTCCGTCAGTGGGCGGAGGTTTATCCCTTCTTTTGGCGTGGATCAAGCATAAACCGGTCGTTTTGGCGGAAAAAATGTCAGTGTAGGCGTGCGCGGGACGGGCAGTTTAACAAGCGATTGAAAATCCTGCCTCTGCAGGTGATGAGGGCGCGACGCATCTTTGACTGAAACGCAAAAGGCCCCGAAACGCATAAACGTTTCAGGGCCTTTGAATGATGGTCGGAGCGAGAGGATTCGAACCTCCGACCCCTGCCTCCCGAAGACAGTGCTCTACCAGGCTGAGCTACGCTCCGTCATTCTGCGAAGCCGGGTGATAATAGTTTATCGCAGGCGACGCAAGATATTTTTGCGCCGTCCGGGTGTGACCCCGGCATGCGCAACGGGAATATCGATTAGTATGGGCGCGAAATGCAGAATTCGACCGCCTCGATCATTGCATCCTTGATCGCGCCATCGTCAAAACGTGACAGGGTGGCAATCGCCTTTTCGCCGAATTCGCGGGCGCGATCCATTGATGCATCGAGTGCATCATACTTGCGGATCAGCGTTTGCGCACGATCCAGATCGCCATCCTGGAAGTCCTGATCTTCCATGCAGCGACGCCAGAAGGCCTTTTCGTCTTTATCGCCATTGGCATAGGCAATGATCACCGGAAGCGTCACCTTGCCGTCGCGGAAATCATCGCCAACGGTCTTGCCAAGGGTTGCCTGATGGGCGGAATAATCCAGAACATCGTCAATCAACTGGAACGCGGTGCCAAGGTAAATGCCATACAGACGAAGTGCTTCTTCATCCTCGGCCGAACGTTCGGCAATGACCGCACCAATCTGGGATGCCGCGCCAAACAGCGCTGCGGTCTTGGCGGTGATGACTTCGAGATAGGCCTCTTCGGAGGTGCCCATGTCATTGGCGGTCGAAAGTTGAAGAACTTCGCCCTCGGCAATGACGGCAGATGCCTGTGCCAGAATATCAAGAACCCTCAGCGACCCGGTTTTGACCATCACGACAAAGGCGCGCGCAAACAGGAAATCACCCACAAGAACGCTGGCTTCGTTGCCAAACAGCGCATTTGCCGATGCCTGACCACGGCGCAGCTGGCTTTCATCGACGACATCGTCGTGCAGAAGGGTCGCGGTATGAATGAATTCAACGCAGGCCGCAAGGTCCACAGCATGCGGTCCATCGCCATATCCGCAAAGCCGTGCCGATGCCAGTGTCAGCATCGGGCGCATGCGTTTGCCTCCCGCCGCGACAAGATGGGTGGCCAATTGCGGAATCAGGGCGACTTCGCTGTGCATGTTGTCGATGATCACCTGATTGACGCGCTTCATGTCGCCATCAACGAGGTTGACCAGTGAATCAAGGCTCGGCTGAGTCTTTGGCTGCGGTGCGGTATTGGTCACGCTGTATTCCGACTTCTCAAATGGCATCTTCGCTGCCTGCGTGGGCGAAGATTGCAAATAACAGCAGGCGGCCTCAACATAGATAGGCCAAGCTGTTGTGGTCAAGTGGACAAATGCGGTGCAGACACACGCCTGATCGTTGGCAATTCACAGTTTTATCGCACAGGTTTTGAAAACCATCACCGCAAACGCCTACATTATAGAGATATTATCGTTTTTTGGATTTCTTCTTATTTCAGAACGTATGCAAGACCAGATCACAGTTTGAAGGAAAATGCAGATGATCGAACTTTTTCGCAGTAACGATCCCATCGAACTGAGCTGGGCACAGGCTGTGTTGGCCGATGAGGGCATCGACAGCCATATCTTTGACTACCACGCCAGCATCATCGAAGGATCGATCGGTGCCTTGCCACGGCGTCTGATGGTGGATGGTGATGCGGAAAGTCGTGCGAAATACGTTCTTGATGTTGCCAGACGCGAACTGGATGAGCATAACGCAAAGCGTGATGCGTCGGACGCGATGCCGTCCGAGTAACAGGTCAATCAGATCAGAACGACAGATCAGGAAAATCGATGGTGAATGCAGCCACACGCATTGAAGTGCCCGACTTCCCAGAAGAACGCATCAGCCATGATTTTCTTCTTGGCGGATCGGTGGTGCTTAAGCAGCCTGTCGACGGCTATCGGGCGGCGGTGGATGCTGTGTTGCTGGCCGCATCGGTTTCGATCAATTCCCGTCGTGATGAAAAGATCCTTGATGTCGGTGCGGCTGTCGGCACAGCCGGGCTTTGCGTTGCCCGTCGTCTGGAAACGGCGAAGGTGACTGGTGTCGAGCTGCAAGACGATCTGTATGCGCTGTTTTGCCGCAACGTGATGGAAAATGATCTGGCGGGGCGTGTGACCCCAATTCATGGCGACATCAATGATGGTCGCCTGCCGCTGGTGGCTGAAAGCTTTGATCAGGTCATTTCCAACCCGCCCTATTATGCTGGAGGCACGCGGCCGAGTAATGAAAGCCGTGCGAAGGCCCATCAGGAAGGCACCGCAGACCTCAAGGACTGGATTGCCTTTTGTCTTAAGATGGTGCGGCAAAAGGGACGGATTACGCTTGTACATCGTGCCGATCATTTGGACCGGATCATTGGTCTGTTGCATGGACGGGCCGGTGACATGACAGTTTATCCGATCTGGAGCAAAGCGGATGCCGAGGCGCCCCTGCGTGTGATCGTCTCGGCGCGTAAAGGCGTTGCGTCGCCATTAACCATGCGGCGCGGGATCGTTTTGCACGACGAAGGCGGGGCCTATTTGCCGCAAACCGATACCCTTTTGCGCAACCCTATGGCATTGCCCGGTTTCTAATTCGATCAAACTTCAATATAAGAACGACATGCCTGCGACAGATCTCGCAGATAAATCCGTGCTTTGGGACCTGATATGCTGAGTTTTTCGAAAATCCTCTTCACCGCGCTGATCATCGTTGTCGTCTGGCAAGGCTTCAAGCTGTTTAATCGCGGCAAACAGGTTTCAAGCAACGAACAGCCCAAGCAAACCGGCCAGGAAAAGAAAAAGCAAACCAAGCCGATTGCCCATGAACTGGAAAAATGCCCGCATTGCGGCGTGTACCATGCCGAAGGCAATGCGCATCGCTGTGATACGTAAGCCGTTTCAGCGATAAAAGCCGGGTTCTGATCAAAGCGCCTGTGCTGCATTCGACTTTGGGGCAATCCGCGCGAATTTGACTTGGATTTTTCCCGATAATCGATGATCAATGTTGCTGCAATGCGGCATGATCGCGAAGGGCGGGATACAAGGGTTGCAAATTCAGCGCGTCTCAGGGCTTTTGCCTTCTTGACCGCGCGGGGGCAGGGCGGTAGCTTGCCGCACTAAATTTACAGACAACAGAAATAGAGAGTTCGCGCCATGGCGCTCGACGGGTCGCAACGTCCCCCTTCATTCCAGGAAATCATTCTTCGACTGCAAAGCTATTGGGCTGATCAGGGATGTGTCATCCTGCAGCCTTATGACTTGGAAGTCGGTGCCGGTACCTTCCACACCGCGACAACCCTGCGCGCGCTTGGTCCGGAAACCTGGAATGCAGCCTATGTGCAGCCGTCGCGGCGCCCGACCGATGGTCGTTACGGCGAGAACCCCAACCGTCTGCAGCACTATTACCAGTTCCAGGCCCTGATCAAGCCGTCCCCGGCGGACAGCCAGGAGCTGTATCTCGGCTCCCTGAAGGCCATCGGCCTCGATCCGATGAAGCACGATATCCGCTTCGTCGAGGATGACTGGGAAAGCCCGACATTGGGCGCATGGGGCCTTGGCTGGGAAGTGTGGCTTGATGGTATGGAAGTCACCCAGTTCACCTATTTCCAGCAAGTCGGTGGTTTTGAATGTAATCCGGTCCCGGTCGAGCTGACCTATGGTCTGGAACGTCTGGCGATGTACATTCAGGGCGTCGAAAACGTTTACGACCTCGATTACAACGGCGCTGGCGTGACCTATGGCGACGTGTTCCTTCAGAATGAAAAAGAACAGTCGACCTATAACTTTGAAGTCGCAAACACCGAAATGTTGTTCCAGCACTTCAAGGATGCACAGGCCGAGTGTGCGGTGAATATCGAACGCGGTCTGGCCCTGCCGGCCTATGAGCAGGCCATGAAGGCATCCCATCTGTTTAACCTCCTTGATGCGCGCGGTGTGATTTCCGTGACCGAACGTGCGGCCTATATCGGCCGTGTTCGTGACATGTCGAAATCCTGCTGCGAGGCGTGGCTGCGGTCGCGTGGCCATCTGAACGAGGAGGCATAAGTCATGGCCGAATTACTTCTTGAACTGTTCTCCGAAGAAATCCCGGCCCGCATGCAGGCGCGTGCAGCCGAAGACCTGACCAAACTGGTCACCGATGGTCTGAAGGCCGCCGACCTTGGGTTCGATAAGGTCGAAGCACTGGTAACCCCGCGTCGCCTGACCCTGATTGTCGATGGTCTGCCGGAAAAGCAGCCTGACCTGCGCGAAGAACGCCGTGGCCCGCGTGCCGATGCACCGGAAAAGGCCATTAATGGCTTCCTTGCGGGCAATGGTGTGACCCTTGATCAGTGTGAAAAGCGCGAAACGCCCAAGGGCGTCTTCCTGTTTGCCATTGTCGAACAGAAAGGCCGTGCTGCGTCCGAAGTCATCAAGGACATCATCGAAGATGCGATGAACAAACTGCCTTGGCCGAAATCCATGCGCTGGGCAGATCAGAAAATCCGTTGGGTGCGCCAGCTTGACCGCATTCTTTGCCTGTTTGATGGCAAGATCATTCCGGTCACCTATGGTCCGGTCACCGCAGGCGATACCACCCGCGGCCATCGTTTCCTTGCCCCGGCTGAATTCAGCGTATCGAACGCGGCCGAATACAAGGAAAAGCTCCGCGCGGCCAAGGTCATGCTTGACCGTGAAGAGCGCAAGCAGGTCATCCTTGAGGGTGCGAAGAAACTTGCCGCTTCCGAGGGCTTTGAACTTCTGGAAGACAATGGTCTTCTGGAAGAAGTCTGCGGTCTGGTCGAATGGCCAGTTCCGGTCATGGGCAAGGTCGATGACCAGTTCATGGATATCCCGCGCGAGGTTCTTGAAACCTCCATGCGTGAACATCAGAAATATTTCGTGGTCGAAGACAAGGCTGGCAAGCTTGCCGCGCGCTTCATCACGGTTTCAAACATGATCACCGCAGACAACAACGCAAAAATCATCGCCGGGAACGAGCGTGTTTTGCGTGCCCGTTTGCATGATGCCAAGTTCTTCTGGGATCAGGATCGAAAAGTGACGCTGCAATCGCGTCTGCCGAAACTTGATAACATTGTCTTCCATGCCAAGCTTGGGTCGCTGGCAGAGCGCGTTCTGCGCCTGCGCGGTCTTGCGCGTGAAGTATCTGCGGAAATTCCGGGCTGTGATGTCAAACTGGCCGACCGCGCAGCAGAAATCGGCAAGGCCGATCTGGTGTCGCAGATGGTGTTTGAATTCACCGAACTGCAAGGACTGATGGGGAAATACTACGCCGAAAATGACGGCGAAGCCCCGGAAGTCGCCAACGCCATTGCCGAGCATTATGCACCGGCCGGCCCGTCGGACATGTGCCCGACGGCACCGGTTTCGGTCGCGCTCGCCTTGGCTGAGAAACTTGATACCCTTGCCGGGTTCTTTGCGATTGATGAAAAGCCGACCGGTTCAAAAGA
>NZ_DGMR01000020.1:0-17775 GCF_002388495.1 Thalassospira sp. UBA4513 | reverse complement strand
CGCCATGATCTGGTGTCGGCCGTGTTTGCACTGGATGGCGAGGACGATCTTGTCCGCCTGTTGGCCCGTGTTGAAGCGCTTTCCGATTTTGTCTCTGGCGAAAGCGGCGTCAACCTGATGGCCGGATACAAGCGTGCGTCAAACATCCTGCGCATCGAAGAGAAAAAGGACAATACGTCCTATAAAGCGGACGTTTCCGCCGACCTTCTGAGCCTGGAAGAAGAACGCAAGCTGTATGAGGCGCTCATTGATGTCCGGCACAAGGCCTTGCCACTTCTGCGTGACGAGGACTATGCCGCGGCAATGACCGAATTTGCGCGGTTGCGTGAACCGGTCGATGCATTCTTCGAAAAGGTTACGGTCAATAGCGACAATGCTGACGAACGTGCCAACCGCTTGAAGCTGTTGGCACAAATTCGCACAGCGTTGCACGATATTGCCGACTTCTCGAAAATCGAATCATAAAACAGGTCAAGGTTGCGGGGCTTTCCCCATCCGGGGAGGCCCATCGGGGCCTCGACCAGATGAGGAAAAGGCAAGATGACCAAATGGGTTTACGGTTTCGGTGGCGGTAGCGCCGAGGGCCGTTCGGATATGCGTGAACTTCTGGGCGGCAAGGGGGCCAACCTTGCCGAGATGTGCAATCTCGGACTTCCTGTCCCGCCCGGCTTTACCATTACAACCGAAGTCTGCACGGCGTTTTATGACAATGACCGCGCCTATCCCGATGGTCTGAATGCCGAGGTCGAAACCGCACTGGCATCTGTCGAAAAAGTTGTTGGTCGCAAGTTTGGCGATGCCAAGGACCCGCTTTTAGTTTCCGTCCGATCCGGTGCCCGGGCATCCATGCCCGGCATGATGGACACGGTGCTGAACCTTGGCCTCAATGACGAGACGGTCGAAGGCTTGGCAACAGTGTCAGGCGATCGTCGGTTTGCCTATGACAGCTACCGCCGTTTCATTCAGATGTATGGCGATGTCGTGCTGGGCGTTGATCACTATCACTTCGAAGACATCCTTGAGACCGTCAAGGAAGACAAGGGTGTCAGCCTTGATACCGATATGGGCGCAGATGACTGGGCCGAAGTCGTCGAGGCGTTCAAGAAAAAAGTCAAAACCGAACTGGGTGAACCCTTCCCGCAAGATCCGCGCGAACAGCTGTGGGGCGCGATTGGTGCGGTGTTTGGCAGCTGGATGAATGCGCGTGCCAATACCTATCGCCGTTTGCACAACATCCCGGCGAGCTGGGGCACGGCGGTCAACGTGCAGGCGATGGTCTTTGGCAATATGGGCGATGACTGCGCGACTGGCGTTTGCTTCTCGCGCAACCCGTCGACCGGCGAAGACCGTTTCTATGGCGAGTACCTGATCAATGCGCAGGGCGAAGACGTGGTTGCCGGTATCCGCACACCAGCCCCGCTGACGGAAATCGAAAAACAGGAATCCGGTTCGGACCTGATTTCGATGGAAGCGGCCATGCCGGTTGTCTTCAAGGAACTTTGCGATATCCGCGAAAAACTTGAATCCCATTACCGCGACATGCAGGACATGGAATTCACCGTTGAGTCCGGTAAGCTATACATGCTCCAGACCCGTGCAGGTAAACGCACGGCAAAGGCCGCATTGCGGATCGCAGTTGAAATGTGCCGCGATGGCGTGATTTCCCAGGAAGATGCGATCAGACGCGTCGATCCCGCACAGCTTGATCAGCTGCTGCACCCGACCCTTGACCCCGAAGCAGATCGCAAGGTCGTTGGTATGGGCCTTCCGGCGTCGCCGGGGGCGGCATCGGGCCAGATCGTCTTTTCTGCCGAGGCCGCTGAAGAATGGGCGGGCAAGGGCCGCAAGGTTGTACTGGTGCGTATCGAAACCAGCCCCGAAGATATCGCCGGCATGCATGCCGCCCAAGGTATTCTGACATCACGCGGTGGCATGACCAGCCACGCAGCCGTGGTTGCACGTGGCATGGGTACGCCATGTGTTTGCGGTGCAGGTGCGGTTAAGATCGATTATGCCAACAAAACCATGATGTCTGGCGGCGTGACCCTGAAAGAAGGGGACGTCATCACCCTTGACGGTGCCACGGGCGAAGTCATGCTGGGTGAAGTTGCGACCCTGAAGCCCGATCTTTCGGGTGATTTCTCGCAGCTGATGGAATGGGCCGATGCCTTGCGTCGCCTTAAAATCCGCACCAACGCCGAAACCCCGGAAGAAGCCGAAACCGCACGTGGTTTCGGGGCAGAGGGCATTGGTCTTTGCCGTACAGAACACATGTTCTTTGATCCGGAACGCATTGTCTCGATGCGCGAAATGATCCTGGCCGAAACCGAGAAGGGCCGTCGTGCCGCACTGGCAAAGCTTCTGCCCTATCAGCGTCAGGACTTTATCGACCTGTTCCGCATCATGAAGGGGCTTCCGGTTACCATTCGTTTGCTCGATCCGCCGCTTCATGAATTCCTGCCGCATGGCGATGCCGAAATCGCCGACGTGGCCAAGGCCGCCGGTGTGTCAGAAGCCATCGTCAAGCGCCGCTTGCTTGATCTTGCCGAAGCCAACCCGATGCTGGGCCATCGCGGGTGCCGTTTGGGCATCAGCTATCCGGAAATCTATGAAATGCAGGCCCGCGCCATCTTCGAAGCCGCGATCGAGGTTTCCAAGGATGGTGGCGATCCGGTCATTCCGGAAATCATGATCCCGCTGATTGTCGGCAAGAAGGAACTCGAAATCCTCAAAGCTGCGATCATCAAGGTTGCCGCCCAGGTCGAAGACGAAAAGGATGCCAAACTGAAATACCTGGTTGGCACCATGATCGAACTGCCGCGTGCAGCACTTCGGGCGGGTGAAATCGCCGAAGAAGCCGAATTCTTCAGCTTCGGCACCAACGACCTCACCCAGACGACCTTTGGTCTGTCACGTGATGACGCATCGCGCTTCCTTGATACTTATATCTCCAAGGATATCTTTGCCGGTGATCCGTTCGTATCGCTTGATCAGGAAGGGGTTGGCGAACTTGTCAGTATTGCCGCCGAACGTGGTCGTGCGACCCGCGCGGACATCAAGCTTGGCATTTGTGGTGAACATGGTGGCGACCCGGCATCCATCGCCTTTTGCGAGGCACAGGGACTGGATTACGTGTCATGTTCCCCGTACCGCGTGCCGATTGCGCGCCTTGCCGCTGCCCAGGCAGTGCTTGGCAAGTAATCGCCGCATGTGAACTCGATTTCTGAATGAAGACAAATACGGCAACGGGCATCCCGTTGCCGTTATTTTTTGCCTGATGGTGATGATGGATCGTTGCGCTGGGCATGGTGTTTCATCACCAGCATCCCGCCAACTGATAGACCCAGAAGCAGCAAGATGATGCCGCCGATCTTGAAAAGCTTCTCGTAAAGAAGGCGATTGTGATATTCCGCCTCGCGCATCTCTGTCAGATGGGTAATCACGGCATCAAGCTGAAGACGATAACGTTCTTCGGGCGCAAGCGTACTTTCATAGCGCACGGCACGCAGCAACATGTTCAACCGTTCAACCGCATCGAGGTAGTTTTCCTCGGTCATGCGGGCCTGTTCGATTGTGGGCCTCAGTGCCGGTTTTTCATTCGGCCCAAGAAAGTGCCCAGGATAGTCTTTAAGATCAGGCCAGTGATTGTCCAGACAGTCGCGAACATTGGTGACGATGGCGCCACACGGCACAATCTTCTGCGGATAAAATCGAAGCAGCGTACCAAGCGCCATCTGTTTGATCTGATGACCCTTGCGGTTATAGGCCTCGGTGATTGTGGCCATTTCCTTTTCGGCCTCGGCAATCGACATATCTGAAACAGGCACGTCACTTAGGCCCGGTGCAGCTTGCTGTGCCACGGCCATAGCAGGCACCATGGCAAGCGCGCAAAGCGCGGCCATCAAGCCCCGGACAGAAAGGACCCTATTCCACAGTTTCATCGCAGTTCCCGATTTTGCTTTTCTTTTAACATAGGGGCTTTTGCGGCGTTGCAACAGGTTTTAACGAAAACGGGCCCCGCAAGGCGGGACCCGTTCGAAACGTAAATTTGACTTCGGGCGCCGAGATCAGGCTGCGTTTTCCGGCAACTGAACCCAATCGGGAACAGAAACCGTGATCTTTGCATCGCCTGCGGTGAGCTCTGCATCGCCCTCAACCCGCTCAAGCCGGATCATTGCCAGCCCATGGTCACCGTGGACAGATCGAATGATCCCCGCTTCCTTGTCGCCATTCATAATCGGCGTGCCGGCATCCGGCGCCGGGCCGTCGATTTTGACGGGCAACAGACGTTTGCGCACAAGACCGCGATATTTGGTCCGGGCGGTAAGCTCCTGACCCATATAGCAGCCCTTCTTGAAATCGACACCGCCAAGCTCTTCAAAGCCATTTTCAAGCAGGATTGATTTCTCGATTTCCAGTTCCTCGCTGCCATTGGGAATGCCAAGTGAAACGCGCATTTCATGGTAGGTTTCGATATCGCTTTCCTCGGCACCAATTGCGGCCATTTCGATCAGCGCATTTTTCGGCAGAAGAACACGTGCGCCCATTTCGGCAAGACGCGGATCAACCGCCTTGATGCCATCGGCCATATGTGCGGTCGTACCGGGTGTTGCATCCAGCGACAGGGCGGAAAGCGCATCCTTGCCAAAGACGGCAATGACGTCGTAGCTGTCGGTGACATCAGATAGTTCTGCCTTGGCGCGGAGTTTATACATGCGAAGCTTTTTGAACAGTTCGGCCGCACGCTCGCCATTCTCGCCGCGCTCGCATTCGATCAGCAGACTGTCCTCATCCTGATGATAGACAAAGAAATCAAACAGGAATTTGCCCTGCGGCGTTAAAAGCGCGCCATAGCCGGATTTCTCGGCCGAAATGGTTTCGATATTGTTTGATACCAGCCCTTGCAGAAAGCTGACCCGATCCGGGCCGCTGACACGGATCACCGCGCGATCCGGCAAAAGGGCGTAAAAAGTCTCACTCATGATATTTATGGCTCCGGTAAATCGGAATTGTTTGGGCGAAATGTGGGGCAATCACACAAATTTCGCAAGACCTGTCTGTGCGGAGGCAGGGTGGGTAAGCTATAAGAAAACCCTTCATAAAACGCCGTCGAACGGATAGAACCAAACTTATGAAAATCTTGATGCTTGATCACTCCATCGGCTTTGATCCCAAGGATCGCGAAGCCCGTCCGCTCGGAACATGCCAGCGCGCTTTCATTGCCTTGGCTGAGTCCCTTGTTGCCCGTGGTCACAAGGTCGAAGCACGCCGCAATGGCGGCATCGACAAGGACATGCACGGCGTTGCCTGGCGACAGATTGATGCCGAACTGCCGCCCTTTGGCGGTGATGCGGTCAATACCGTGATTGTCTGGCGTGATCCGGCATTGCTCAGCCACGCTTCGGTGCCCGAGGGTGCGACTGTCGCACTTTGGTTCGATGGCGATCCGGCACGACTGAATGCCGATGATGTGCGTCTGGTGCTGCAGGAAAAGAAAGTTCAGGTCATCTTTACCGATGATGCGCAGGCAAAGGCCTTTGATGCCGACCTTGCCAAAAAGCCGATCGTGGTCAAACCGGGTGCGACAACATCCTTTGTCATGGCATCGAACATGCACTGGGCGTTTGAATCGCGCGACGAACTGGCGGTGACGGTTGCCAACAGTTCGACCGGGATCGCCCAGATCATTCGCATTTGGGAAACCTATGTCGCGCCCAAGGCGCCGAACGCGATCCTCGAAGTCTATGCCTATGACCTGTTTAGCGCCATGGCAGGCGAGAATGACAGTGTATCTGAAGACCTGCTTGATATGGTGCGATCCGCCATCGACAAGGGGGTTCGGGTCCATCATCCGAAACCAGAGGCCGACATGGCCGAAACCGTTGCCAATGCGCGTGCGTTCCTGCATCACGGCAAGTACGGGACGGATCATGTCGGGCAGTGGATTGTCGATGCGCTGGGGGCTGCAACGCCGGTTGTGTCCTATGGCGGGATTGCCAAAAGCCGGGTTGAGGATGGCAAGACGGGCTACATCGTTCCGGACGAGGCCGCGTTTGGAAATATCACGTCTCAGCTTCTGACCGACCGGTCCTTCTTTGCCAGCCAATCCGAAGCCGCACGCAATGATCGCCGCGAATGGATCCATGTCGCTGGCGAGTTGGAGAAACTGTAAGCCGTGCGCCTGCTGTTCATTACCTCAAATCGCCTCGGCGATGCGGTGCTTTCGACATCGGTTTTGCGCCACTATGTCGAAACCTATCCCGGTATCCGTGTGACGGTCGCCTGCGGCCCGGTTGCTGCACCGATTTTCGAGGGCGTTCCAAACCTCGAACGCATCATCAAAATGCCAAAGCAAAAACGCGGCGGCCATTGGTGGAAGCTCTGGAAATCGGTTGTCCTGAACTGGTGGGACATCATCGTCGACCTGCGCGGAAGTGCAACGGCTTATGTGTTGCCGGGCAAGACGCGGGTGGTGTTGCCGGGTAACGACGATGATTTGCATCGTGTTGAACAGCTCGGAAAATTGATTGGTGTTGAACCTGCATCGTTACCAGTTCTCTGGACCCGTCCTGAGGATGAGGCGCGCGCGAAAGAGCTCATCCCTGACGATGGCAAGCCGTTGTTGGCTGTCGGGCCATCTGCAAACTGGATTGGTAAGACTTGGCATCCCGAACGGTTTGAAGAAACAATTGCCGAACTGACCAAGCCCGGTGCTGTGCTTGAGAATGCGCGTGTGCTTCTGGTCGGGGCGCCGAGTGAGCGTGATTCGTCCTTGCCTGTTATTGAGAGTATTCCGCCCAATAGACGCGTAGAAATATTTGGAACAGAGCATCTTTTGACTGTGATGGCCTGTCTGAAAAAAGCCGATCTATATATTGGCAATGACTCCGGCCTTATGCACATGGCAGCTGCCTCTACGCGACCGACACTCGGGCTTTTTGGCCCGTCGCGTGAGGAACATTATGGCCCTTGTTCGAAATGGGGACGGGCGGTGCGCACGGAATGGTCATTCGACAAAATCATGGCCAACCGTGAAAGTTACCTATCGAAAGAAAATTTGATGGAAACCTTGCCGGTTGCCAAAGTTGTCGCGGCGGCAATTCAATTAGTTAAAGACTATCGCAATCAGGAAATCGGCGATGAGTGATAAAAAACCGCGTATTTCAGTCGTGATCTGTGCTCATAACGAGGAGGAAAGACTTCCTTCCTGCCTTGAAAAAGTGACTTTTGCAGACGAGATCGTCGTAATTTGCGATAAATGTACTGACAAAACCGAAGACATCGCCAAGGGCTTTGGGGCCAAAACTGTCGTCGGTAGCTGGAACATTGAAGGCGACCGCCGCAACCGCGCAATAGCCGAAGCAAGTGGCGACTGGATATTCGAACTTGATGCCGACGAGCATATAAATGCAGAGCTGGCAGCGGCCATTCCTGAAGCGGTTCTTTCGGACAAGTTCGACTCATTCTTGATTCCGGTCGACAATTATGTCGGGAAGCGCCTTGTGCGTTACGGTTGGGGGGCATCCTTCGGGACGTCTGCTGTTTGGCGGCTTTATCGCAAGGGTTGCAAGAACTGGGGGGACGAGCGGGTTCATCCCTCGTTTGAGCTGACCGGTAAAAAAGGCCCTCGGCTTGATGGTGCGTTGGTTCATTTTGTTGATCGCAACATCTCAGACATGATTCGTCGATTTGACAGTTATACATCTGCACGCGCTGCCGACCTGCGGGCCACCGGAAAGATTGGCAGTTTCGCCCACAACTTCCGCCGCATCATCTCGCGCTTCTGGCGCTGTTTTGTGTCGCGCAAGGGATATAAGGAAGGTGGGTTGGGCTTCCTGATCGCGTTGCTGGCCGCCTTGTTCCCGATGGTGTCCTATCTCAAGGCGCGCTATGACGATGAGTAAGAAAGGCGCATCGGAGAACTGCCAATGACCATGCTCCTGCAAACCATGGCCGGAAGCCCATTTGGCGGCGCGGAGGAGTTCTTTGTGCGTCTTGCCTGCGGTTTTCAGCGGGCTGGCATCGATCAACATTGTATCGTGAGGCCGAATGAAGGCCGGAACACCGTTCTCGCCGAAAATAGTGTTTCATTTGATGAACTGCCTTTTGGCGGGCGTCTTGATTTGCGAACTCCGTGGGCGTTGCGCCAGCAGATCAAAAAGCACAAGCCAAAGATCGTTCTGAGCTGGATGAACCGTGCCAGCCGGATGACGCCGTCAGGCAATTTCACCAAGGTCGCCCGGCTTGGCGGTTATTACAAGCTCAAGAACTTCAGTGATTGCGATCATCTGATTGGCAACACGCGCGATATTTGTGACTATCTGGTGCGTGAAGGGTGGCCTGCTGAGCGGACCCATTATCTACCGAACTTTGTAGACGCAAAACCAGGCACACAGCTTGACCGGTTGGAATTCAACACTCCAAACGACGCACCGCTAATTCTTGGGCTGGGCCGCCTTCACGAAAACAAGGGCTTCGATACATTGATCAGGGCCTTGGTTGATGTCCCCGGCGCGTATCTCTGGATCGCAGGGGCAGGCGATCTCAAGGACGGGCTGCTGAAACTGTCCGCCGAATGTGGTGTGGCGGATCGTGTCCGGTTTTTGGGATGGCGTCGCGATGTGGCCAATCTCTTTGCGACCTGTGATGTCTTTTGCGCCTCTTCGCGACATGAACCGCTCGGCAACATGGTGATTGAGGCATGGGCTCACGGCAAACCGGTTGTCGCACAGGCCAGTCAGGGACCAATGCAATTGATCAAAGCGGGCGAGAGCGGATTGCTGTCTCCACTTGAAGATGTTTCTGCGTTGGCGTCTGATTTACGCGCAGTCCTTGACGATAAGGCGCTTTCAGACACATTGTCGGCAAATGGGCGTGCGGCTTTTGATGCCAACTTTACCGAGGATGTCGTGGTCGCGCGATATAAGGCTTTCTTTGACGAGGTTGCACCTTAATGTGCGGAATTGCCGGTTATATCGCCAAGGACAAGCAATCCCTTGATCCTGAAATCCTTGATCGTTTACGTGATGCATTGGGGCATCGCGGACCAGATGGTGACGGGCGCTATATCAAAGGCCCCGTCGGTTTCATCCAGACACGCTTGGCAATTATCGATCTCAATACTGGTGACCAGCCGCTTTACCACGAAAATGGTAGTGCTTTGATCGCCAACGGTGAGATTTATAACTATCTGGAGCTCAGAAAAAATCTGGGTGAAGAGGGCTTTAAAACCCATTCAGACAGCGAGACTGCGCTTCGCAAATTCGTGCGCGATGGTATTGGCGGGTTTGATCAGTTGCGTGGCATGTATGCCTTTGCCATTCATGATGTGGTCGATAATCAGGTCGTTCTGTGTCGCGACCCGTTTGGTATCAAGCAGATATATTACGTTGAAACCCCTGAATATTTCGCATTCGCGTCCGAAGCGCAGGCATTGGTCGCTGCCGGCCTTGTTGGTCGGGAAGTACGCGAGGATGCCCGGTACGAGTTGCTTCAGGTGCAATTCACCACAGGCGCGGACATGATCCTTGATGGGATCAAACGACTGCAGCCCGGTGAAACCATCGTTTTGAAAAACGGACGGATTGTCGAGCGCCGGCGTCGTCAGGTTCTCAGTGATGCAGGTGCGACCGGGAATAATCTGGAAAGTGCGCTTTATGAGTGGGACCGGGTGTTCGAGGAATCGGTTCGGCTACACCAAAGATCTGATGTCGATTATGCCATGTTCCTGTCGGGCGGGGTCGATAGTGCGTCCTTGCTTGGTATGATGCACCGGCTTAATGAGAGACCGGTAACGGCCTATACTGCAGCGTTTGAAGCCAGCAGTGTGCATGACGAACGCGAACTCGCCCGAGAGGTCGCCAAGGCATGCAACGCCAACCATATCGAAGTGATGTTTTCCGAAAATGACTTCTGGACGCTATTGCCGGAGGTGGCTGCGCGAATGGATGATCCGGCAGCGGATTATGCCATTCTTCCGACCTACAAGCTAGCCAAGGAAGCCGCGCGCGATTTCAAGGTTGTGCTGTCGGGCGAGGGTGGTGACGAGCTGTTTGGCGGCTACGGTCGGTACCGGTCGGTCATGCGCCCCTTTTTACTGGGCGGTCGTGTGATGCGCTCCAAGGGGACGTTCGATAAGATCGATGTCTTGCGGCCCGGTGTTCTGGAGGGGTGGCGCGATGGCATTGCAGCGTCCGAAAGTCGTGAAAGCCGGGGGAAACGGTCGCGTCTGGCGATTGCTCAGGCCGTGGATTGCGCCGACTGGTTGCCCAATGATTTGTTGCTCAAGCTTGATCGCATGCTGATGGCGCACGGTCTTGAAGGGCGCACACCGTTCCTTGATCCGGTTGTCGCCGAGTTCGCCTACCAACTTCCCGACCGCCTCAAGGTCAGAAAGGGCGTTGGCAAATTCCTGTTGCGCAGTTGGCTGGAACGCTGTCTGCCGATGGCAAAGCCGTTTGCCAAGAAGCGCGGCTTCACGGTTCCGGTTTCAGAATGGATTGCAGCGCGTGGCAAGGAGTTGGGACCGCTGGTCGCCCGGCAGGCAGGCATTATCGAGATCGCAGATGCCGACAGGGTGGAAAAACTTTTCGACACTCCGGGCAAACGTGAAGGTGCGGCTTGTTGGCATTTGCTGTTCTATGCGCTTTGGCATCAGGCGAATGTTCTCGGGCATGCGCCTTGCCCGGACGTTTTCGAAACACTCGCCAGTTTTCAAAAAAGTTAAGACGTCTTAACTTTTACGGGAACAAATCACTCGCTCCGGCATTTCTTAATTGCAAATAACAATTAACAGATATGCTGTTGGGACATGAGTGATGCTGTATCTTGATAAACTGGCGATGTTGGCGGTTCTTGGTTTTGCATTGTTGCTGGCATGGATGACTGTACCGCCGAATGATTTACACGCGAAATCGATTAAGGCGCTGCCCTTGAAAGAAAGTGCGACACTGGGCGCGACATATGAATTCAAGCTCCCGACCACTGTCTATGCCAAATGTACGATTGATTGCGGATCAATTGGGGTTGATGTGACTGAGCAGGCGACCAGTGCTGAGCAGCGTGAAAAGTTTGCGCGCGCAATGCGGATTGCTTACTCTGCCTATGTCACGCCACTGCATCGTTGAAACGGTTAACTGCCTTTGAGAAAAGCTTCGGTCTGGATGATCGTACCCAACCTGTTGCGCACTTTGATGCGCAAAGATGTGGCACTGAAATCCAAGCTTCTATTACTGACCGGTCTGGTTTATCTGGTCAGTCCTGTTGATTTCCTGCCCGATGTTTTGGTCGGGATTGGCTGGTTGGATGATCTTGTGATCGTGCCTTTGTTGGGATGGCTGTCCTATCGAAGCCTGCCTGACTATGTGCAATGTGAAGTGGTCCGGGACGACTTGCAAAAACAGCCCACGTCGCGTCGCTTGTTGGTCTATCTCGGCATTCTGGCGATTGTGGTCATCGCTGTTGCGGTTTTGGGGGGTACGGATACCTCGCTTGAACCTGCAAGCGTTCCCGCGGCTGATTGATCAATCCCTCTTGTCGGATGTAACCTGCGTGTTTGACGCACGGTGGTGGGCACCATACTCTTGATCGATCATCCGAACAGATCGGGAGGATCCCATGGCTGAATCATTTCGCGCACTGGTTCTGGACCAGAAAGAAAAAAGCGTTACAGCAGAATTCAAGAACCTGACGACAGATGACCTGCCCGCAGGAGAAGTGCTGGTTCGGGTCAAATGGTCAACTCTCAATTATAAGGACGGCATGGTCCTGAACGGATTAGGACGGCTTGTGCGCACGTATCCCCATGTGCCCGGCGTTGATTTTTCTGGCGAAGTCGTTTCATCAGCCGATGATCGTTATAAGCCCGGCGATGAAGTTGTGCTGACTGGCTGGCGGGTTGGTGAAGCCCATTGGGGCGGTTATGCCCAGCTTGCACGGGTGAAGGCCGATTGGCTTGTTCCGTTGCCCGCCGGAATTGATGCATCACAGGCAATGGCAATCGGCACGGCGGGCTTCACCGCAATGCTGGCAGTCATGGCACTGGAAGATCAGGGTGTGTCGACAAAGCAGGATGGCGAAGTCCTTGTGACCGGGGCTGCCGGGGGCGTTGGTTCTGTTGCTGTTTCAATACTTTCTGCGCTTGGCTATCGGGTTGCCGCATCGACGGGACGCGCCGAAACGCATCAGTATCTCCGTGATCTCGGTGCCAGTACGATCATTGATCGCAATGAACTGACCGATACCAGCAAACCTCTGCTGACGGAACGATGGGTGGGGGCAATCGACAGTGTCGGTAGCACGACGCTTGCCCACGTTCTTTCCGAGATGAAATATCATGGTGTTGTTGCCGCCTGCGGTCTTGCCGGTGGTCCGGATTTGCCCGGAACTGTTATCCCGTTCCTGCTGCGTGGTGTGAAACTGATCGGGATTGATTCGGTCATGTGTCCCTATGAGACGCGCGTGCGTGCCTGGCAGCGCCTGGCGCGCGAATTGCCGAAGGATCAACTGCAATCTGCAACAACGAAAGTTGCACTGTCCGATATTCTGCCATGGGGGGAGAAGATCCTCAAAGGGCAGGTGCAGGGACGTCTGCTTGTTGATGTTCAGGATTGCTAGCACCCGCAAAACCATGCAGACTCAACGGGTTTTCGATCCGTGCGATGCGGCACGAAAACCCGTGTCTCTGAAAGCTGGAAATGAACGTGATGCCTGAACAACGGTTCCGAATTCTTCTTGTCGAAGATAATCCCGGGGATGCGTTTCTTGTGCGTACCCTGCTGGAAGAAACCGGCGAGCCGTTTGATATCGAGCATCGAAGCGACCTTGCATCCGCGATGGCGGTGCTTAATGGTGACGGCCCAGATGCACTGTTTGATGTTGTTTTGCTGGATCTGACCTTGCCGGACTCGTCTGGCGTACAAACCATCAGCCGTGTGCGTAGTTGTGCCAATGCCGCGCCTGTCGTTGTTCTGACCGGCCACAAGGACGAGGAACTTGCGTTCGAAGCCCTTCAACATGGCGCTGAAGACTATCTGACCAAGGAATTTCCGGATGGTCGTACAATCCGTCGTTCCATCAGGTATGCGATTGAACGGTCGCGCGCCGAACGCGCGCTCAAGGAAAGTGAAGAGCGTTACCGCAAACTGGTCGAGTTGGCACCAGAACTGATCTCTGTCCTGAGTGGCGAAGAGATCGTCTATATGAACCAGCAGGGCGTCAGCATTTTGGGCGCACGAGACAGTGATAAACTTGTCGGGCGATCCTTCATGGAAATGGTGCATCCTTCAAGCCGCGAAACGCTTGAAGAATACATTTCGCGGTATAGAAACGGTTATCCGGGGCGTGCGGATTTCACAATCATCTGCCAACGCCCGGAAGGCGAAAATGTCGAGCTGGAAGTCTCGGCCATTGCCTTTACCCACGAGGGGGCACCAGCCATGCTGATGCTGGCAGAAGATGTTACGGACAAACGTAAAGTTGAACGTCAACTGGTTCAGACGTCCAAACTGGCAACGCTTGGTGAAATGGCAGCGTCCGTTGCCCACGAAATGAATCAGCCGCTGAACGTCATCCGGATGGCCGCAGATACCTGCGCCCTGCAATATGATCTGGATGCCGTGAAACCGGCCTTCCAGCGCGAAAGACTGGCGCTCATCAGTTCCCAGACAGAGCGCATGTCCGAAATCATCAAACATCTTCAGATATATAGCCGTCCGGACGACGATGATTTTGCGCCGTTCGACGTCATGAAAGCCGTTGAGCGCGCCGTGGACATGGTCGAACATGATTGCAGATTGTCGGGCATTGCAATTGATGTCGTCGCCCCCCGGCAGCGCTGTTTCGTCAATGGCCGACAGGTTCAGTTGGAACAGGTTCTGGTCAATATGCTGAGCAACGCGCGCGATGCCATCAACGAAAGCGGCGATGATGCCGGCAGTATCGGTGGTTTGATCCGTGTCAGCGCAATGGTTGACGAAGCGCGGAAGTCATTGAAACTGGCTGTCAACGACAATGGCGGCGGTGTTCCGGAAGCCGCCATTGACTTGCTTTTTCACCCGTTCTTCACGACCAAGGATGTTGGCAAGGGAACCGGACTTGGGCTGTCGGTCAGTTTTGGCATTGTCGAGGCCATGGGCGGCCGAATTGATGTGCGAAATGAGGGTGACGGGGCCTGCTTTGAAATCACTCTGCCGCTTGCGGATGCCGATACCACGAAGGTGGATCATCATTCCGACGCAGGTCAGGAGGATGGCTGGCTGACCAAGGTGCCGCCGAATGCCGAAGCACGCGGCAAAATTCGCGTGCTTGTCGTCGATGACGAAGTGGATGCCATGGAAATCATCTCGGGATATCTTGAAGCACAGGGCTTTAATGTTTCCGCCGCAAGTAACGGTGAAGATGCTTTGGCGATTGCGGGTGTTGTGCAGCCTGACATCCTGATTACCGACATTCGCATGCCACATATGGATGGCAACGCCTTGGTCAAGGAACTTCGGGAACGCAATCCCGCATTGCCGGTAATTGTAATGACCGGCCACCCAGGCGACGCTGACCGACCGGTTGAGGATGAGGATGGGCCAGATGCACCGGTGACAGTGATGTCAAAGCCGCTGAACTTGAAGGAACTTCTGGCAACACTTGATGAGCTTTGCGAAGTGTTCGCGGCTTAAGTTTGCCCCGCAGGCATCCGCAAGAGACTTTTGGCTGCAAGTGGACTTATGATTTAAATTGATAAAGGAAAAGCCCGGCATTGTGCCGGGCTTTTTCTGATTTGTTTGCCTGGATTTGGCAGCGATCAGGCTTCCCAGCCCAATTGCATGGCAATCTTCACCGCTTGTGTACGGTTGGCAGCACCGAGCTTCTTGAAAATACCGGTCAAATGGACCTTCACGGTAATTTCGCGAACGGTTAGCTGTTTGGCGATTTCCTTGTTGGAAAGGCCCTTGGTCAGAAGACCCAGCACTTCGCGCTCGCGGTTGGTCAACTGCCGCAAGGGGTTGTCTGGTGCAAGGCCGTCAAGGTCGATCTCACCCGGGCGCATCTGCGTGCCATCGTCTTCGAGCAATGCAGACGGGATGTATTTTTCGCCGGACAGAATCAAACGCAGGGCGTTGATCAGGGATTTACCTGACAGCGTCTTGGGCAGATATCCCGACGCACCATGTTCCAGTGCGTTCAGAACGTCGCTGCGTTTAACCGAGCCTGAAAGAATAACCACAGGAATTTCAGGATGTTTCTGGCGCATGACGGTCAAACCGGACAATCCATTCATGCCAGGCATGTTCAGATCGAGGATGGTCAGTTCGACGTTGGTTTCTCCGTCAACGACGGCAAGTGCTTCTGCGAAGTCTTTCGCCTGCGCGACTTCAACTTCCGGCGCTGCGAGTTTTAGGAAGGAAGTGATCCCGTCTCTGACGAGATCGTGATCGTCTGCTAGCAGGATGTTCATTTTTATGCCGTACCTGTTCTTGTCCAAAGCTCACTGAAATAAATTGGGACAGCGACCTCGGAAACGCGATCCACAATTGCAATAATATGGTTTCGCGCGATTCTGATATTTTCAATCCAAGCGTCCCCCCCGGACGCGAGCGCAGCATTCAACAAAACGGTGTCCCTGTCAAACGGCAGGATAGTTTTTGATAGTAGCATCTATCCAAGTGAATAGGTATCCGAACTCAAGGATAAGTATTTCATCGCGCATCGAATAGTATATCAGGGGATCAGAAGGAACCGCGATAGGAAAAGTTACACAGAAATTGATATATTCTGATGCGCGCCGTTTTTAGACATCGCCTCGTTACGTGCGGATTCTTCGGTAGTATTGTTTGTATCAATACCATCACTGGTTGCTCTTTGCAGGCTTGCCTGGCGGAAGGCTGCCATATCGGCACCTGATGGTGCGTTTGGTGCCAGTGCTGCATTTTGCAAGGTGGCCAGCGCACGATCACGATCTTCCGCACTGCCAGACAGTGATACGCTTACATCAACGTGACCACCAATGGCATAAGCGTTACCGTCCGGACCAATCTGATATGTGTATTGCGGCGCAGAGCCATAAGGCCCGGCAGCAGCGGCATGGGCCTCTTCCTCTTGGCGTACAGCTGAATCTCGGGCGCGCAACTGATTGATGACAGCTTCTTCAGCCGGGTCGAGATCCTGACTGGACAAAGTACCATTTGTGGTGTTGCCGTTTTCCGAATTGGTTTCGCGTGCCTCGCGGTATTCCGCACGGCTGACGCCGCCAGCAACCGCTTGTGCCTCGGTCAGGGTGCGTGGATCAACAATCCGCGTGCGTGCGCCGTCTGAGCCGGCGCCAGCAATGGCATATGGCGAAACAGATGACGCATTTCCGCCCTGACGCTGGACTTCAATGGCCTCATATTCGGCCAAAACACGCCCATCAGCAGTTTGCGCGATTTCCCGAACATTCAGGATAACGCCCAAGCCGCCCCCATTCGGGTTGGCTATGGTTTGACCAGCTGAAATCATCTGTCTTTACGTCGCTCGTAATCTTAAGACGAAACCTATACGAAAAGACACCATAGCAGAAAAATGACCGGGAGTCTCGGCTCGCAATAAACGGTCTTAGGGGTAAGGCGCCTGAGGCGTAATGGCATCGGTTGATGGCTTGCGCATCCGTACCCTTGCTGGTATCAAAAATCCCGAATTTCCAACCGGCGCCTGGCGCGCTTCATGCTGTACTTCAATCAGGAATTCCAACGCGCATGTCCAACTTCATCATTCCGGCCAATGAAAAGGTACTTGTCACGGGTGCCGCCGGTTTTATCGGTTCCCATCTTTGCCTGAAACTGCTGGAACAGGGGGCGACAGTTGTCGGACTTGATAACGTCAATGACTATTATGACGTCAACCTCAAAGAGGCGCGTCTCGCACGGTTGGAAGGCAAGCCGGGTTACAAATTCGTCCGTATGGATCTCGAAAACCGTGAAGGGATTGCTGATCTGTTCGCTACTGAGAAGCCGACCTATGTTGTCAATCTGGCGGCTCAAGCTGGGGTGCGCTATTCGATTGAAAATCCGCATGCCTATATTGATGCCAACCTTGTTGGTTTTACCAACATCCTCGAAGGATGCCGTCACAACAATGTGAAACATCTGGTCTATGCATCAAGCAGTTCGGTGTATGGCATGAATACCGAAATGCCATTTTCCGTGCATCACAATGTTGATCATCCGATCAGCCTGTATGCCGCGTCGAAAAAGGCCAATGAACTGATGGCCCACACTTACAGCCATCTGTATCGTCTGCCAACGACCGGTCTTCGTTTCTTTACCGTCTACGGCCCGTGGGGGCGCCCGGACATGGCGCTGTTCCTGTTTACCAAGGCGATCCTCGAAGGGCGTCCGATCAACGTC
The DNA here is from genome assembly GCF_002388495.1 of Thalassospira sp. UBA4513. NCBI lineage: Bacteria > Pseudomonadati > Pseudomonadota > Alphaproteobacteria > Rhodospirillales > Thalassospiraceae > Thalassospira > Thalassospira sp. UBA4513. The sequence goes on along the minus strand of NZ_DGMR01000020.1, from coordinate 400 downwards.
TTTAACGAAGGCAAGATGCGTCGCGACTTTACCTATATCGATGACATTGTCGAAGGTGTTTATCGCTGCATCTCGACCGTTGCCCAGCCGAACCCCGACTGGAATTCGGCCAAGCCCGATCCCGCAACCAGTTCGGCACCCTATCGGGTGTTTAATATCGGCAATAACAGCCCGGTCGAGCTGATGTATATGATCGAAACGATCGAAAAGGCACTGGGCAAGACGGCAGAGAAAAACATGCTGCCGATGCAAGATGGTGATGTGCCCGCGACTTACGCCGATGTTGATGCGTTGACCGATGCCGTTGGCTTCAAGCCGGCTACCTCGATTGAAACCGGTATCGGCAATTTTGTTGAGTGGTATCGCGCTTTCTACGGCTAGATGTGGAACCTCAATAGGT
>NZ_DGMR01000012.1:94103-94369 GCF_002388495.1 Thalassospira sp. UBA4513 | reverse complement strand
GTCACTTCTTCCGGGCGTTCATCAATCAGAAGAACGATCAGATAGGCTTCCGGGTGGTTTTCCTCGATCGCGTGCGCAATGTTTTGCAGCATCACGGTTTTACCGGTGCGCGGCGGTGCGACGATCAGGGCACGCTGACCTTTACCAAGCGGCGAAACCAGTTCGATCACGCGGTTGGTGGTGTCCTTGTTGGCCCCTTCCTGATCTGATTGACGCTCCATCTTCAGCGGCTCATCAGGATAGAGCGGGGTCAGGTTATCGAAATT
>NZ_DGMR01000012.1:8203-93883 GCF_002388495.1 Thalassospira sp. UBA4513 | reverse complement strand
GGGCTGCGCAGGAAGCCGAAACCATCGGGCAGAACTTCAAGAACGCCTTCGCCAAAGATGGCGTGGTCGTTCTCGGCCAACTGCTTGAGGATCGCGAACATCAGCTCCTGCTTGCGGAGCGTGCTGGCGTTTTCGATTTCGAGTTCATCAGACAGAGCAAGCAGCTCGGTCGGAGATTTCTTTTTAAGGTCCTGAAGATGCATATGTGCGTTTAATGATCTGTGGTTGCCGAAAGGGCGAAGATTTTATGGAGATAGAAAAGAGAATGTGCGGTTGACCGTCAGGCAAGGCGCTCAGGCTTTTGCTGGGGCGTGCGGACGGTTCGAAACCTTGGAGTTGCAAGAAAGGCAGGTCTTTTCATGTTTCTGGATCGAAACACCCCCGATTGATACCCTTGAAAATCGCAATAGTCAAACCGTGATTCGAAAGAACCGGGCAATTTTGCAGCCATTGATACGAAAATATCACATCTCGCCCCCGGCAACCAACCGCATTCCACTGGTCGAAGCCGGGTTTGAGCCAAAATTCCGTGTTCTTTTTCATCGGTAATTTTGCATCAAACTGTCTGGGCCTCGCGCACGGACGCAAGGAATTCGGCCACTTCCTTGCGCAGGCTGGTCGCAACATTGGCAACCTGATCACAGGCGACGATAACGTGATCGGCGGCCTCGCCGGCATTGTCGGTCGCCTCGCGGATACCGGCAACGTTGCCCGAAACCTCGGTCGTGCCCTGCGAGGCACGATCAATATTATTGGCAATTTCCGAGGTTGCGGCTTCCTGTTCATTGACCGCAGCTGCCAATGAGGACGAGGTCGCGTCAATCTGGCCGATTTTTTCGCCAATCCGCGAAAAGGCATCAACCGCGCGTTCAGTCGCGTCCTGCAGATTGCCCATCTGTTCGGAAATTTCGTCAGTTGCGCGCGATGTCTGGGTCGCAAGGTTTTTGACCTCGTTGGCAACCACGGCAAATCCCTTGCCGGCCTCGCCGGCACGGGCGGCTTCGATTGTCGCATTAAGCGCCAAAAGATTGGTCTGTTCGGCAATATCGCGGATCAGACCGATCACCTCGCCGATCTTTTCAGCGCCTTCTTTCAGCGCCGTTGCAATGACTTCGGCCTCGCGGGCCTCGTCGGCCGCGGCGGTCGCATTATCCGACGACGCAGAGATCTGCCGGGAAATCTCAAGGATCGAATTGGCCAGCTGTTCGGTTGCCGAGGAAACCGCGGACACATTCTCGGACGCTGATTTGGCATCATCTGCCACCAGGCGAGCCTTGTCGCGGGTCTTGTCGATGGCCGATGTCATGTCTGAAGACGTGGTGCGCAAACCATCAGTTGACTGGCCGATATCCCCCAGCAAGTCGTTGATCCTGGCCTCAAACCGTTCGGCCAGCCGGCTGACTTTTTCGGCACGGGCAAATCGGGCGGCCTGTTCCTTTTCACTTTGGGCGGCCATTTCCCTATTCTCGACAAGGCTGTCGCGGAAAAACTGCACCGATCGGGCCATGGCCCCGACCTCATCCCCGCGCGCGGCCCCGGATACCTTGACCGACAGGTCACCTGCGGTCAGATCACTCATGGTTTTGGTCATGGCGCGGATCGGCGCAGAAATATCGCGACCAACGATGACAACCAATGTGCATGCAAGTGCGATAATGATCAGCAAACCGGCCAATGTGCCATAAAAATAAAGCTGCGCTTCAGAGAGCTTTTGCGCCGAGAGGGTGACCAGGCTTTGGGCAATATGGTCTTCTATCATCTTGTAAATATTAATCTTTACCGTGATGGTCGCAAACCAGTCCGTCCCCGCAATGCCATCGGTGGTTCAGGTTACCGGGTAACTGAGCGCCACATCACGCAGCTTGTTGACCGCAGCAACCGCCGGGTCCTGCATCGCGCGGTCGTAAAATTCCCTGATCTCTGGTGCGGCCATTTCCTCGAACACAGAGAGATAAGCGTTTTGAAGGGTGATCAGCTCGACAAATCGACGATAAAGGTTGGGTTCGAACTTGCCCATGCCAAACCCGGCCGCACCTGTGGCGCGCTCAAGCCCGCCACGTTCCTTAGCCTGCATGAAATCATTAAAGGCCGCGATCGAGCGGACAAGTTCGGGATCGTTGCTGATTGTGCTCATGACATTGACGGTCGAGAGCATGCCGGAAATGATCGAGGTATAGAACCGAACCGCCTCGCCAAGTTCGATATCCAGCGCATAGACCTTGGCACGTGTCTGGGGCACGGTATCAAGCAGCCCGACAAAGACGCCAACCTGCTCTGCCAGACCCGGGTCATAGGCGGAAAGATCAAAGTCGTTTAACGCATTGCGCAAAGACTGGATGCGCGCATCCGACAAGTTGCGCTGATCGGCAAGTTGCGGTCCGAACTGTTCACCTTTGGAGCCGATAAAGCCCGCCGATGCGCCGCGTTCCTTTTGCAATTCGTGTACGGTCGCACCGATCTGAACCGCAAGTTCGGTCAAGCCGCCAATTTTGCCAAGTTCATCCATTTCCCGATAACGGTCGGAAATAATGACGCCGGACAGAACAACAAGTCCCAACAAAGGTGGGATCAGAGAAATCGCAAGTTTCTTGCCAATCTGAATATTCGCAAACATGTAAAGCCCCGTGCATTGTGGAATGCGAGGCCGCCAAATATGCGTTCTTCCAACTCCCGGGGCGCGCAGGTTTTATATTGATACGATATCGTATCAATTGCCTTTTATTGTTGGTGTGGTGACGCGCCTAGACTTTGTGCGGCGCAAAATAATCAGCGCGGCACATTTGGATATTGTAACCCTTGGATTAAATTCAATGGTTACGTTTCAACTTAAAAGGCGTTCAGGAAATCCTGTTTCACGAAGAGCGATGCTGTTCGCGCACAATTTCAAGCATCCGGTTAAGCTGATCCTCGCTCAGGCCGGCGATGCGTTCCGACAGCAGGTTGGCCAGTTCGGTGGCCTGGGGTTCCAGTCCGGCGGTATCGACGGTGATTTTCGGATGCGAGAGCTGGGCCAGACGTTTGACGTCATCGACCTCGTCCCAGACCAGATTGAAATAACCGCAGATTTGCTGCACCAGCCCGGGGCTGGGCCGCCCGCGATGACCGTGTTCAAGCGCGGACAGATAGGCCGGTGACAACTGCAAGGCGGTTGCCATATCGGTCAGCGTCACGTTGTTGCGCGCACGGAGTTCCCGGATGCGATTGCCAAAAGGTGTCACGGGCGTCTCCGTTTCAACAAGACATAAAAGGCCCCGGCGCCACCGTGCTGGATCTGGGCCTGATGAATGGCAAGGATGCGATTGCGCAGGTTTGGCGCACTCAGCCATTGCGGGGTGCGTTCGCGCAAAAGACCGGTGCGACCATATTCATCCGCGCGCGATCCCTTGCCAGTGATTACGAGAACGCAACGTTTTCCGGCCCGCCAGCTATCCTCGATAAAGGCATTGAGCGCATTATGGGCGACTTCCTGGGTCATGCCATGCAGGTCAATGCGACCGTCAATCGACATCTTGCCCTTTTGGAATTTGTTGGCAGTTGATCGATCAATCCCGTCGGTGACACCGGGTTTCAATTCGGAAAGGTTCTGTTTTTTGATCTTTGGGCCACGGTCAGCATGGCGGGCCGAGGGCAGATTGCGCGCAGCCCGGCTTTGTTCGGACTGTTCAAGTTTTTCTCCAAGATTATCGGGCAAGGTAATCGCGGTATCGCTGGTGTGGATGTCATCATCAGACGCGACCACGTCATCGCCGGCCTTGCGCCTTTTCTTGCGCAAAGGTTTGACGTCACGGGTAAAGACCTCCCACAGGGTCTTTTCGTCATCCGTGACGGTGCGGCGTCGCTTATTTGGTTTCTTCTGACTCATCGACCAAGACAATATGCAAGCGGCGCGGTCCATATACGCGAGGCTTTATCGTCCATTCGATATCACCTGTTTGCAACAGCCCGGTCACCCAAAGGAATGTTCGCGGCATATTGCCGTGTCATTGCTTTTCGCGCAACCGCGCCCATCGCGCATTTCGCCGTCACGGCAACAATATGTTTGCAGGAAAAACAGGCCAGACCGGGAAAGGTGGCCCGACGGGGTTGGGTTTCAGGTATCGATATCGGTCAGATCGACACAGGTGACCCCGTTATTATCAAGATCAAGCATCGCCTTGAGAAACGCACTGTCGAGATTGGTCGAAAGCCCGTGCATCCGGCGGTTTTCAACAAAAAAGCCGTCGGTCTTGAAGCGATCAAGCTGGGTTTGCAGCTTTTTGATATCGCTTTGCGGTACATTACCACTGATCGCGATATAGAGATAACAGGTGCGATAGGGCTTGAAACCAGTCACATCAGGAATGCTGACTTCGGGATATTCGGCACGGACCTTATCAAGATAATGGCGCAGGATATTGCCACCGATGGCAATCAGATCAACGCGATCAGCCATCATCATCGGCAACAGAAGTTCTTCACGCGGCACCATAACCAATTGCTTGGCGCCGCGATCACGAAGATATCCTTCACGCGCCGATCCCATCAGAACCCCGATGCGGGCATCGCGCAGAAGCGTGTCAAACGCCATGTCTGACCAACCGGTATCGACAAAGCCAAACAGGTTCCAGAAGGTCCGGCTGACCGGCCCCACCCATTGGAAGACATCTTCGCGATAATCAATTCGGGTGGTGGGGTAAATTACGTGGCCGACTTCGCGTCCGGCCAGCTCCATCTGCCGTTTCCAGGGCATCTGCGGCACGATTTCAACAGCCAGACCGGCCTTGGTAAACAGTTCGATGGCAAGCGTATCGAAATAGCCTGGCTCCGGCCGGCCCGATGACTGAACCCGGCTGCTTTCAGACAAATGGATGATGTAGGTGCCATCAAACGTGGAGTTTTCTGGAGCTTTTTCGTCAGTGAGTGTCTGGGCGCGAAGATTACCTAAAGCCGTGATCAGCGCACAGACCAAAACCAGCATCGCAAGGAGGCGATTGGCGTATTGAGAAACTGTAAGTTCGGAAAACCGCAATGATGGACACCGCTGTTTTCCCATCTTATGCCTCTTGCTTTATAAGCCAGAGCGCATCTTTGACTTTGGCCTCGATATAGGCGCGGTGAGCAGCAAGTTCTTCGTCGCTGATCATATGCGGCCTTGGTTCCAGCCGGTTGCCCCGCGGGCCCAGAACCCGACGCCCGCCGTTATCTTCATCCTGATCACCGTTTAGCGCATTAGGATCAAGCGACAGGCCATGCTGACGGCCGCCCAGAAGTTCCAGATAGACCTGGGCAAGAAGGTCGGAGTCAAGAAGTGCGCCGTGAAGGGTACGGTTGGAGTTATCGATCTTGAACCGACGACACAACGCATCAAGGCTGACCGGGGATCCGGGGAATTTCTTGCGCGCCATCTGGACGGTATCAAGGGCGCGTTCCATGGCAATGCGCGGTTTGTTAAGCCATTCAAGCTCCGCATTGAGGAACTTCATATCAAAGCTGGCATTGTGAATGACCAGAACCGAATCCTCGCCAATGAATTCGATGAACTCATCGGCGACCTCGGCAAAGACCGGCTGGTCTTTGAGGAACTCATCGCCCAGACCGTGAACGTCGAATGCCTCCTTGGGCATCGGGCGTTGGGGATTGATATACTGGTGATACTGCCGCCCGGTGGGCATGTGATTGATCAGTTCGATACAGCCGATTTCAACCAGTCTGTGGTCAGCATAGGGATCAAGGCCGGTGGTCTCGGTATCAAGAACAATCTCACGCATGTAGTCGTTATCCAGTCATCAACTGAGTTGGTCGATAATACCCTGAATATATTGAAAAGTGACGGCACGCCCCAACCCGGTCGGGATGATGAAATCAGCGCGCTTTCGCTTTTCGATATCTGGCATCTGTTTCGACAGAATGGCGGAAAATTTTGTCTCCGTCATCCCTTCTCGCGAAAGAACACGCTGGCGTTGTATGAACCCCGGGGCCGATACAACCGCAACATGATCACAGCGCTTTTCACCGGATGTTTCATATAAAAGCGGAATGTCGAGAACAACCAGCTTGCGCCCCAAACGACGCTGAGCGGCAAGAAACCGGTTTTCAGCCGCACGCACCAGCGGATGCAGGATGGTCTCAAGCGTTTTTAGAACATCCGGATTGGCAAAAGCGATCTTGCCCAATGCCTGCCGATCAATCCGGCCATTAACGATCACATCGGGAAAGGCCCTGGCAATCGGGCCAAAGGCAAGGCCATCTGGTGCCATCAATTCATGGGTCGTGGCATCGGCATCATGGACCGGCACACCAAGGTGACGAAACATCGCCGCCGCGGTTGATTTGCCCATGCCGATGGAGCCGGTTAACCCAAGAATTTTCATAATAAGATTACCCTTCGGATCTTAATCAGGCGAAAGAACGAAATCGCGCAGTTCCTGGGTGACTTCGGGATCGATCCCGAACCAGCGATGGAAACCCGGTCGTGCCTGATGGAGCAACATGCCAAGCCCATCAACAATCGGATTGCCGCGGGCCTTGGCCTGCACCAGCAAATCGGTCATCAGCGGCGCATAGACAATATCGGTGACAAGGGCGGTTTGCGGCAGACCGGACAGATCGATCTCAAGCTTGGGCTGGCCGACCATGCCAAGGCTTGTGGTATTGACGACAAGCGACGCGCCATCAAGCGCATCAGGTGCAACCGGCCAGTCAATCACCTTGATCCGCGGGTCCTTGATTTCGGCCGCGACGTCTTCGGCGCGTTTGCGGGTCCGGTTGGCCAGACGAATTTCCGGGCAACCTTCATCCAGCAAGGCGACCAGCACCGCACGGCATGCCCCGCCTGCCCCCAGAACCACCGCCGGACCGCTGGCAAAAGCAATATCGGGTGCTTCCTGGCGCAGGTTTTCAAGGAAGCCAAATCCGTCGGTATTATCGCCCAAAAGACGGCCATCCTTGGCAAAGGTCACGGTATTGACCGCCCCGATGCGACGCGCACGATCAGACAGTTCATCACATTCGGGCATCGCCATTTCCTTTTGCGGAATGGTGACATTGACCCCGGAAAATCCCAGATTGCGCAAGGAAATCAAGGCGGCCTGAAAGTTTTCCGGCTCCACGGGCAGTGGCATATAACAGCCATCAATGCCGTATTTCGCCAGCCAATAGCCATGCAAACGCGGCGATTTCGAATGCGATACCGGCCAGCCCATCACGCCGGCAAGGCGCGATGTGCCCGATAGGGTGCGATAAGGATTTCGCGAGGTCATTGCGTGCTGTTTCCTGCCAGATGGGTTTTTGATGCGTTTTTGTGATTATGCCTTGAGAACACCGTGATCGCGCAAGAAGCCAATCAGCGGCAGAAGCGGCATGCCCAGCACGGTGAAGTAATCGCCGCGCACCTCGGTAAACAGTTGCGCACCAAGGCCTTCAAGCTGATAGCCGCCCACACAGTGATAAATCTCTTCGCCGGCGGCATCGAGATATTCTTCGAGCCATTCATCGGTGAAGTTGCGCACGGTCAGATGGGCGGTATCAATCGTGCCCCAGATGCGCGAGCCTTCCTTATATATAACAGCGGCCGAGACCAGCTTGTGACTTTTGCCCCGCAGGGCCAGGAGTTGCGCACGGGTATTGTCACGGTCCATCGGCTTGTCAAACCAGATGCCATTGCATTCCAGCATCTGATCAGCGGCAATCACAATCGCATCGGGTTGCTGGCGATACATGCGCAGCGCCTTCATTTCGGCCAAGGTTTCCGCGGCCTCGGCCGCCGTCGCACCCTCGGCCTTCATCGCTTGTTTATAGCCATCCTCGTCAATCATCGAGGCGACGGCTTCGCAATTGACACCAGCATTGCTCAACATGGCATGGCGGGCCTTGCTGCTGGATGCGAGAATAAGACGATGGGTGCTGGGCATATGTTTATCCTGTTGGTGCAGCTTAATGACCGCGGCGGTCATACATGGTCGATAAAATGATGGCGGCGGTTTCTTCGATGGATCGGCGGGTCACATTAATGATCTTCCAGCCACGTTCGGTAAAGTATCGCCGTGCCTGGTGGACTTCGTCGCGGACTGCAACCGGGTCAACGTAATCACCACCCTCGCCGCGTTCGATCTGGCGCAGGCGGTTTTTACGGATCGAGACCAGCTGATCAACATCCTTGATCAAGCCAACCACCAGAGGTTTTTTGAGCTGATCAAGTTCCGGCGGCAATGGACAGCCCGGCACAAACGGAATATTGGCGGTCTTGATGCCACGATTGGCGAGATAAACCGATGTCGGGGTTTTGGACGTGCGCGAAACACCGACAATCACCACATCGGCGTCTTCCAGATCCCAGCCCGATTGCCCATCATCATGGGTCAGGGTGTAATCGATCGCCTCGATCCGGTTGAAATATTCCTCGTCCATTTTATGAAGCGCACCGGTCCGTCCGTGCGATTGCTGGCCGAGATACCCCGCCATCATGGTGACCGTGTTATCAAGCACGTGGCTGTGCGGGACCTGCAGGCGGCGACAGCCTTCCTCGAGCTTGCGGCGGATGTCGCTGTCAAAGACGGTGTAAAGGACGATGCCCGGATTGCGTTCGATATCGGCCAAGACACGGGCGAGCTGCGCGTCGGTCCGGATCAGTGACCAGACATGTTCATGGGCACGCACATCGGGAAATTGCGCGACACAGGCACGCGCAATGCCATCGACCGTCTCGCCGGTTGAGTCCGAGACCAGATGAAGATGGAAAATTTTGTCCGTCCCGACCATGCCTGTCCGTTTCTTTGGTCAATTTTTGGCGACCCAAGCGAAATCTTATCCACTTTTTGCCGACCAAACGATTTTTCTAACTTTATTCAAACAACGTTACGGCTGTTCAAAATACCGATCACTAACCGGATGGATAAGAGTTTTATCGCAACCCGAAGTTAGCGGATCGGAGTCGGCCCTGTGGATAAATGTGGATAACGGGTGCGACTCCGGCCCGATTTTTTCCACAGGAATTATCCTCCCGCTCATACAAAGTTTCTCAAGTGCTCTGTCCCGAGCGGGATAAGTGCCAAATTTTTCCCGTAATAACAGGGATAAGAATGCAAAAACCAGACTTATTCACCTTATCCCCATTATTCAAAAACGTCTTTTCCCAAGGCATAGTCCGGGAGTCGTTCGGAGTCGTACACAGTTTTCCCCAAGGCCGGTTGAGATGAATCATTTTTCCCGAGTCGGAATGTGAATAAACTGTGCGTGAAATTTAATCCCTGTTATCCACAGGGAACCACTCACAAACAACATCCTTTTTTATTAAATAAGGTTTTGTTAGGCAGAACGTGGAAAACGTCTTGGCAAAGGCCCCAGGGCACATTTCACGAAATAACAAAGCCGGTTCTGACAGGTGGCCGAACGCCACATGTCAGGCCAAAGATCAAAAAAGCGATCGGGAAGAGAAACAGGAAACCAGATGCCTAACACCCAAAAGACCTTCTTGCGTGCCCTTGCCGGTGAAACCTTGCCGGTACCGCCGATCTGGCTGATGCGCCAAGCTGGCCGCTATTTGCCAGAATACCGCGCAACCCGCGCAGAAGCAGGCTCTTTCCTTGATCTTTGCTATAATCCTGAACTTGCTTGCGAAGTTACGTTGCAGCCGCTGCGGCGCTTTGACTTCGATGCGGCGATATTGTTCTCCGATATCCTCGTTATACCGCAGGCACTTGGACAGCATTTGGCCTTCAAGCAGGGAGAAGGCCCACAGCTTGAGGCCATCCGCGATGCTTCAGGCCTGGGCAAGCTTTCAGTTGAAGGCATTCATGACACGCTTGGTCCGATCTATGAGACGGTTTCAAAGCTTTCACACGCCATTCCATCGAGCACAGCACTGATCGGCTTTGCCGGTGCGCCCTGGACCGTTGCGACCTACATGGTCGAGGGCAAGGGTTCCAAGGACTTCCCGAATATCCGCCGCTTTGCCTATGGCGATCCCGATGGGTTTGCCAAACTGATCGACATTCTGGTCGAGGCGACCACGCAATATTTGCTGAAACAGGTTGAGGCCGGTGCAGAATGCATTCAGCTGTTTGAAACCTGGGGCGGGGTGTTGTCCGAGACCGGCTTTAATCGCTGGGTGATTGAGCCGACCAAACAGATCGTTGCCAATTTGCGCGCCGTGCACCCGGATCTGCCGATAATCGGCTTCCCGCGTGGCTGTGGCTTGCATCTGGTCGATTTCAAACAAAAAACCGGTGTGACCGCGGTTGGCCTTGATAGCGGGGTGAAACTCGACTGGGTGGCGGAAAACCTTCAGAAACTGGGTCCGGTGCAGGGCAATCTGGATCCGATGCTGCTGATCACCGGTGGCGATCCGATGTTTGATGAAACCAAGCGCATCCTTGATACGCTGGGCAAGGGGCCGTTCATCTTTAACCTTGGCCATGGCATCACGCCGGAAACCCCGCCGGAACATGTTGGCCAGCTGGTGGACTTCATCCGCGATTACAAAGGGTAAATGTCGGCAATTGCTGCATTTTATTTTGTGATTTTTGAAATCAATCAAATCGATTGAAAAATTCAATGCGTATGATGGGCGTTGCCTGTTGCGCTTGGGTCCGGTTTGACCAAAATAGGCGCCGGAGCGCGACGGGTTTACATCATTCCCGGTTTGTCGGGAACCGGTCCAGACACGATCTGACATGAAGGATAACCAAATGTCCGAGACGACGCGCAAGAAACGCGCCATTGTTCTTTTCAATCTGGGGGGGCCGGACAGTCCGGCAGCTGTTGAGCCGTTTCTGTTCAACCTGTTTAATGATCCGGCAATCATCAGCCTGCCCAATCCGTTCCGCTTTTTGCTGGCAAAGCTGATTTCACGTCGCCGCGCACCGATTGCGCGTGAGATTTATGACCATATCGGTGGTAAATCGCCGCTTCTGGAACTGACCCAGGAACAGGCAGATGCGCTTCAGATTGCCTTGAACGCCGAAGATGACGGCTATGAAAACCGTTGCTTTATCGCCATGCGCTATTGGAAGCCGTTTGCCGATGATACCGCGGCCGAGGTCAAGGCATGGGGGGCAGATGAACAGATCCTGCTTCCGCTTTATCCGCAGTTTTCAACCACCACCAGCGGATCGTCGGTCAAGGACTGGAAACGGGCCTGTGCCAAGGTTGGCTTGACCTCCCCGATCAAAACGGCGTGCTGCTATCCGACCAATCCGGGCTTTGTCGAAGCATCGGCCGAAATGATCAAGGCGGGCTATGATCGTGCCCTGGCCAAGGCCACCGAACTTGGCATTGATAAGCCACGCATCCTGTTTTCCGCCCATGGTGTGCCCAAAGCCGTGATCACCAAGCGCGGTGATCCCTATCAGTCGCAGATCGAAAAAACATCGGCCGCCGTGGTCGAGAAAATGGCGATCGAAGGATTGGACTGGAACGTTTGTTATCAAAGCCGGGTCGGCCCGATGGAATGGATTGGCCCATCGACCGAGGACGAGATCGCGCGTGCTGGTGCGGAAAACAAGGGCATCGTTGTGGTACCGATTGCCTTTGTCACCGAGCATTCGGAAACCCTGGTCGAGCTTGATATCGAATATGGCGAACTGGCGCATGAAAAACACGTGCCGATCTATGAGCGCGTGCGCACGGTCTGTTCCCATCCGAAGTTTATTGCCGGACTTGTTTCGGTTGTAAAACAAACACAGGACGAGCTCGATGAAAAAGGTCCGGATGACTACACGGTCGAAACACGCGGCTGGTGGTGCCCGGATGAACATTCCTGTGCGGTCGCCAAGCAGCCATCGCTGAAACCTGCCGGGGCCTGAATTGGCCAAAAGCGCGACGCGCTTTAGATCACAGTTATAACGCCAATCGGGCCGGTTCTGTTTTTGGATCGGCCTGATTGCTGTTATGGTCGGAAAAATTCAAAAAATTCCCGCTTGCGCGGGCTTTAACCTGCCGACCCTGACCGTCACATCCAGAGAAGAGAGAGATGGATAGTTACAGCATTATCAAATCCCTGCATGTCATCAGCGTGATCGCCTGGATGGCGGGTCTTCTTTATCTGCCAAGGCTTTATGTCTATCACTGCGAAGTCGCGCCGGGCTCGGAAGCCAGCGAGAAATTCAAGGTGATGGAACGCCGTCTTTTGCGGGCCATCATGAACCCGGCAATGATCGCGACCTGGATTTTTGGCGGCTATCTGATCCATGCGGCCGGTGTCATGACCGAAGGCTGGTTCCACGTCAAACTGCTGTGTGTGGTTCTGATGACCATCGCGCACATGATGATGGCGCGTTACCGCCGGGCGTTTGAGGCGGATGCCAATACGAAATCGCAAAAATTCTATCGTATTTTCAATGAAGTACCGACGATCCTGATGATCATTGTCGTCTTCATGGTGATTGCACGTCCCTTCTGATCGGGTCTGTTTGACAGCCACTCAGTGAAAACGTTTCGATTTTAAAATAAAAAGGCCGCCAAACTGGCGGCCTTTTCTTTGTCATCGTTTTGGTATCGAACCAAAATCCGATAGATAAGGTCAATCAGGCGTTGCCGGCCGGCTGACCTTCCATCTTGGATGCGAATTTCTTGCGGAAAAGATCAGCAAAATCAATCTGCTGCATCATCAGCGGCGGGAAGCCACCGTCTGCGGTCAGGTCTGCGACGATCTTGCGGACATAGGGGAACAGCAGGCGCGGAACTTCGATCATCAGAACCGGCAGGCGGTGTTCGTCAGAAACATTCAGCGTCACAACGCAGCCATACTGCAGTTCGGCAATGAAGGCGACCTTGTCGCCAACGTCGGCTTTGACGTTGATCTTGATGGTGACTTCGTGAAGTTTCTGGTCCTGGGTGGTGCGGGCCTCAACATCAACGTCGATATTGATTTTCGGCTGCTGCTGCAGGGCAACGCTTTCCGGTGCGTTCGGGTTTTCGAACGACAGATCCTTGATGTACTGGGTGTGGATCGTGATCGGATTTGCGGCCGGCTGCTGCTTCTGTTCTGCTGCGCCTTCTGCACCGGTGGTATTCTCGGCCATTAAAGTCTAGCTCCCTTAGAGGTCATTTCGTCTTGATCAGAAAAAAGCTTTCGGCCTGAAGGCTTTGCCTTGGCTGAAATGCTTATTACTGACGCCGCCCCGTTGCGGCAGATAAATTGGACTTGTTGGCCTAGCACGTCTGGCCTGCACGGGCAAGCCAATCAGAGCGGGTCAAAGCCCTTATCAAAGCCCGTGTTTCCGGGGGTTTGGTTGTCCTGATTACGGACAAAGGCCTTTGAATCAAAGAAGGCTGACCGGGGGTGTCGGCCAACCTTCTGATTTTGTGATTTTCGTATGAATTCAGCGCGTCTCGTCACGCGGGGGCAGATTGCGCGGTGTTTCGGGATTGTCGCCCGGATCGTTGCTGCTATCGGTGTCGTTTGACGGATCGTTTGGGCTGACATCTTCGAAATCGCCATCAATGATCGGCCCGGCACCGCGCGGCCGTGCTCCGCCAGGTCCACCGGCGCCATTTCCGCCCGCACCATTCGGTCCGCGCGCGTTTGGTCCGCCTTGCGCACCGCTGGAATAGGTCGCACCGCGGAAGTTTGTCCGGATATTGCCCGACTGGACCAGCTTCATGATGACCTTGGCCCCGATCAGCTGGCGCAGCGGCGGGACAAGCAACAGGAAGCCAAAGGTGTCGGTGACAAAGCCCGGGGTCAGAAGCAATACACCGGCAATCAGAATGCAGATGCCGTCAAACAGGGCCCCAATGGGCATTTCGCCCTGATCCATCTGGCTTTGCGCCTTGGCCAGGGTTTGCAACCCCTGAGCACGCATCAGCGACGTGCCGATGATGGCTGTTAGAACAACCACGCCAATGGTCGGCCATAGCCCGATCAGTTCGCCGGCCTGAATGAAGACCGCGATTTCGATGATTGGCATGGCGACGAATATCGCGAGAAAGTAAAAGCCCATTGTTTCTCCGTTTACTGGCGATGGATTGCCTGTATGCGCCGCAAATGTCGTATTATCACATGCATTTTACGGCCAAAGCTGACGTCTTGCTGAAACTATTGCAGAAAACAACTTGGTTTTCAGCGATTTCTCATTAATCTGCACACTTAAGTTCGTTGGTTAGTTGGTGGGAACGCTAATGTGACAACGCGACAAAAATGCGGCAGATCGTCATCTTGGCCTTGCCCCGGCGCATATCGCACCGGTGAAGGGTGAAGATGATCACATCTTGCTGGGTAATCGGCAGTTGCCCTTGCATTTGGTTAAGTTCATACCATCTCTCCACCACGGTTGTGATATACAGACAACCAGTTTGAAACCATTAGGATCACGAGACCGTCTTGCAGTATTTCGATATATTCTTATTCGCTCTGATTGCGGTTTTCCTTGTGCTGCGTTTGCGTGGCGTGCTTGGCCGTCGCACCGGCAATGAAAAGCAGGGGCCGTCCGATATCTTTGGCCGTCAGACTCATGACAATGAAGGCCAGAAAGACGCCGCAGCTCAGACCGATAATGTTTATCGCCTGCCGGACTCCGGTAACGATCAGGATGCGGCAGATGTTCCTTCGGGCACGTTTGCAACCCTGCAGGAGATCCAGAAGCACGATCCGAACTTCACCCAGCAGGACTTCCTGAATGGCGCGCGCATGGCGTTCGAAATGATTGTCGAATACTTTGCCAAGGGCGACAAGGATGGCCTGAACCCGTTGCTTTCGGCCGAGGTTTACAAGAACTTCGCCGCTGCCATCGATGCCCGCGCTGAAAAGGGCGAGCACGAGGAAACCACCCTGGTGGGTATCAAGAGCGCGTCGATCCATGACGCCAGCCTTGAAGGCCGCACCGCCTATGTCACGGTCAAGTTCGTGTCCGAGGAAGTCTCGGTCATTCGCAATGCCGAGGGCGATGTTGTCGATGGCGACCCTAACAAGGTGGTCGAGGCGGAAGATCTTTGGACATTCGCGCGCAATATCGAAAGCCGCGATCCGAACTGGCAGCTGGTTGCGACCGAAACCCCGGAAGAAGAAACCGCCGATTAACGCGGGTTTCGCAAAGACCAAACATATCAAAGGCGATCCGATAAACCGGGTCGCCTTTTTTCGTGTCCGCATGGTAACGAGCACGCGCAATTATCGGCTTGTTAAGCATGTCAGGGGCAAAATCGGGTTTTCGTAGAATCGTTGCAAAAACGGTGACGTTCGATTTGGCTAATTACGGGTTTCCATCTTGAAAAGACGACTGGTTTTATCGCGCAGCCTGTCCCTTGTTTCTGTGCTGGTCGGTGCGGCTGCCGCCCTGATCTGGATGTTTTGGCCACAAATCACCGGACAGATCGAACCCCCGGCCGAGGTGGAAGACAAACTGACCCTGCGCCCGGCGACTTTCGCTGATCTTGATGGCTGGCAGACCGATGACATGCGCGGCACCGTGCGGGCCTTTGCCCGGTCGTGCCAGGCGATGCTAAGACGCAGTGATGACAAACCCGTCGGGCCTGATCCGCGCATGGGAACCATTGGCCAGTGGCGCGATCGTTGCGAAACCGCGGTTTCCCTTGATGTTGAGAGCCTGCGCAAGGAAGACGCGCGTGCGTTTTTTGAAAGCGGTTTCAAACCCTATCTCAGTGGCAATCGCGATACGGCCGAGGGCCTTTTTACCGGCTATTACGAGCCGGAATTGCAAGGCCAGCTGACCCGTGGCGGGGCGTATCAGACACCACTTTATCTGAAGCCCAATGACATGGTCTCGATCGATCTTGGCGATTTTCGCGAGGATCTGAAAGGCACCAAGCTGGTCGGGCGGATCGCGGGTGATGCCATCAAACCCTATTACGACCGCGAAGCGATTGAGGAAGGGGCATTGTCAGACCGTGATCTTGAACTGGTCTGGGTCGATGACGCGGTGGATGCCTTTTTCCTGCAAATTCAGGGGTCTGGTCGGGTGGTACTGCCTGATGAAAGTGTGCTTCGGGTGGGCTATGCCGCAACCAACGGGCACCCGTATTTTGCCATCGGGCGGGAACTGATCGCGCGCGGAGTGCTGACGCGCGAAACCGTATCGCTGCAATCGATCCGCAAGTGGCTGCATGACAATCCGGGCGAAGCCGATGCGGTGATGAATACCAACGCATCTTACGTGTTTTTCCAGCCGCTCAAGGTTGATCCGAACGACCCCGAAGCAGGGCCGCTGGGATCGCAAGGGGTGCCGTTGGAACCCGGCCGGTCATTGGCAGTGGATCGCAGGTTCCATGCCATGGGGGTTCCGGTCTGGCTTGAAACCAGCGATCCGATGAATGCGGACCGTACATTCCGCCGCCTGATGGTGGCCCAGGATACCGGCGGGGCCATCCGCGGGCCGGTGCGCGGTGACATCTTCTTTGGCCCGGGCGAGGACGCGGCCCTTTATGCCGGCCACATGAACCGGCAGGGCCGCAAATATGTCCTGTTGCCCAACAGCATCGATCCGGCAAGCTGGCAGGATGCGGATGCTCAGACAGGGGGCACTTCATGATCCGTCATATTGTGTTGCTGCAGATCCCAAGCCATATCGCGCAAAGCGACATCGACACCATGATCGGCGAACTTGAAAAAGTTGCCTTTTCAGTGCCGGGCGCATTGGCCTTTTGCGGTGGGGCAAAGATGACCGGAAGCGGCCTTAGTCAGGGATTTACCCATGCCATCACCATTGATTTTACTGATCTGGCCGCACGCGACACCTATGTGCGCGGCCTTGATCAGGACTGGATTGGCATTCGATTGTCGGAAATGACCGAAGGCGGCCTTGGCGGTATTCTTGCCATAAGCGTCAATGTTGATGACATCCATACGCCCGACAAGGGATCGGACAAGAAGCCGGAATTACGCTGGATCTGAACTAGATTACGTAAAATGATCTTATAATTACGATCAAAATACCGACCAAGATCAAACCGACGATCTAAATCGCATTTTTTGGACATTTTGGCGCAGGGACCTGAAACAGGGACAGCGCAAAGAAAAACACCGGACGGCAAGGCCATCCGGTGTTGATCGATTTTGGGTTGTTGTTGGTGCCAGACTTACTGGGCGGCGACGATGCCTTCGTTGCCGGCATCCGATTTGCCGCAACCACCTGCGTCACCGGTGCTGCCAACGCGTGATTTGCGCTGACGCTGGCTTTCGGATTTGAGCTGCCCGCAAGCGGCCAGAATATCGCGGCCGCGCGGCCAGCGGATCGGCGCTTCGTAGCCGTTATCAAGCAGGATTTGCGCGAACTTCTTGATATCGTTGGTCGGCGTGCATTCGTAATCCGAACCCGGCCATTTGTTGAACGGGATCAGGTTGAACTTGCAGTGAACGCCTTTGACCAGTTTGGCCAGCGCACGCGCATGTTCGGGTTTGTCGTTCACGCCTTTCAGCATGACATATTCCATGGTGATCGGACGGGCGTTCGACATGCCCGGATAGTTCCGACACGCATCCATCAGTTCTTTCAGCGGATACTTCTTGTTGATCGGCATGATTTCGTTGCGCAGATCATCATCAGGCGCATGCAGCGAAATCGCCAGACCAACGCCAAGGTCTTCGCCACAGCGCACGATTTCCGGCACCACGCCCGAGGTCGACAGCGTAATTCGGCGGCGCGAGATCGAAATACCTTCGCCGTCCATGGCAATGCGCAGGGCATCGCGGACGTTTTCATAGTTAAACAGCGGCTCGCCCATGCCCATCATGACGATGTTCGACAGACGGCGGATGCCATTGGCCGGGGTCGGCCATTCGCCGTAGCTGTCGCGTGCGACCATGAACTGGCTGATGATTTCGCCCGGGGTCAGGTTGCGCACCAGAAGCTGGGTACCGGTGTGGCAGAATTTGCAGGTCAGCGTGCAACCCACCTGCGATGAAATGCAGACAGCACCGCGATCTTCGTTGCGATCAGGGATATAGACCGTCTCGGCCTCGTTGCCGTCATGGAACTTCATCAGCCATTTGTGGGTGTCGTCAGTACTTTTCTGATCGGCTGTCAAAACCGGACGCCCGACATAGAAATCCTGCGCCAGGCGATCGCGCAGCTTTTTGGAAATGTTGGTCATGTCCTCGATGTCGGTAACACCGCGGTTATAGATCCAGTTCCAAAGCTGTTTGACGCGGAACTTGCTTTCGCCCATGCCAGCCATGAGTTCGGTCAGTTCTTCGCGGGTGATGCCGACCAGATCACGACGCCCGTCGGCAGCCTGCCCATTGGCGGCGCGCGAAACGAAGTCGGACAGCGACGGCCCATCCTGCTTGGCAGGGGCATCGGTCAGGGGTGCGTTTTCGGTCAGGACGTCGGTCATCCCGGGCTCTCTCTTTTGCGTAGTGTGGGTTTGCCAGACAGCTTTTTGGCCGTCTTGTTCTGGCGTCAGCGGGACTATACCAGAAATGATGCAAAAATGCTTGGCCCCGCATATAGCGGGGCCGGGTCGATTTAGAAACGATAAATTTCACATTGCAGCTATCACAGCATTGCAATCACGGTTGCAAAGCAGGCTGTGACGGCCCCACCAACCGGTTTGATCAGCTAGGATCAGTTGACCGGCTTGGTGTTGCAAGCCTTTGAAATCGCGTTATAGGCGTTGGTAAAGCCCGACAGCGAATAGGTATCGGTGGTCTTGGTATCGCGTGACGAATAGCCAACCACAACCATGGTCGATCCGGCTTTCATCGCGCTGACCAGTTTGCGGTCTTCTTCGCTGTTTACCGCCCAGGCGGAGTCATCATGGGTGAACAGCTTGAAACTTTTGGAATCGATTCGAAGATCAACCTCGCTGCCCGATTTGTAGGTATAGCCGGTAATGAAGCTGACTTCATTAAGCAGCTTGAGTGCCGGGCGATGGGTGACCATGACATAGATTTTGCCACGCTGGGTGTAGTCGCCTTTGGCCGAGGTCGGCTGGCTGCCCATATAGCAGACTTTCTGGCCATCCTCGGAATAGGTGTAGGCTTCCCACTTGCCGTAAACATCAATCAGCTGCGGGGAGTTCTGGGCCTGTGCCACATTGGTCGCAAAACCAAGCGCAAGCAGACAGGCAACCGCGCCAAAAGCGGCGGCAAACGAATTTCTGACGAGACGATGGGCGTGTTTTTTCATGAGGTCGCGTATCGTGTCTGAAGTTTCGGGATCGGTCCGACCGGACCACGTTAGGACGCATAAAATCCAAAGGATATGGCAAATTTATGAGGTTCGTTTTCCGAGATTGCCGCCAAAAGGTAAAGATTAAACCAAGGAATGCGTCCAACCGGGTGCCAACAGGCAAATTTTACAAATTATTCTGTGGATGGCGCCGGACGCCAGCCATGGCTGGTGATGCCCTTCTTGACGGGATTACCGGTAAACCGTTGTCACACCACTAAAATTGATCGGCAGGTGTCAGCCGCGTGCGAGATTCTTTTTGACCACCTGATCCAAACAATCCTGAACCGTGATCGGCTGATTTCCGCGCCGCATTCGCGCCAGCATGTGACGGAGTTCACGAGGCGCGCCTTCGGTTGCCGGGGCAAAGAAGGCATCAAACGAACATTGATCGGATCTGTATTGCCAGACGCGGATGTCACCTTCGCCGCGGATCATTTCCGGTTCGCCGATTTTGGCTTCGACTTCCGGTTCTGACAGCCCCTTGAGCGATGCGTTGGGCACCGGCTTGAACGGGATGGCGGCCGTGGTGGTGCGTGATTTTGAATTTTCAGGCCGCCTGCGGGCTTCGGGCTGGGTCGTGGTGACGTTGCCCTTGGTATTGAGCTCGCCGTAATTGGTGTTTGTCGAACCCGGTGGCACTGACGACCCGCCGCCACAGGCCGATAGACCCATGGCAATGAGCGCCAGAAGCAAAATCACCCCGAATGGACGGGTGACGTCTGTTCGGGGTGATGTTTGGGTCAGGGCAATCATGCGCGCTAAAAATCAGGAATCGTCAGATTTGCGCGGGATGGTGATTGCGCCGGTGCTGCCGCCGCGGCTTATACCGGTGTCAGCGCCTTCGACATATTCCAGCTCGCCCTTGATGCGGGCACCATTTTCGATCTGAAGCGCACCATAGGTGATTTTGCCGCTGATTTCAGCCGAGTGGACGACAACCACACGACCAGCCGTCAGTTCACCTTCGAACTTGCCGCTGATTTCGGCCTCATCCACCTGGGCAGAACCGATGAAGCTGCCGCCATCGGAAACTTCGAGGCGCGAGCATTCCTTGATCTGGGCTTCGACAACGCCTTCGACGACCAGAACGTCACAGGAACCGATTTCACCTTTAAGCGTGATGTCGCGACCAACTGTCAGTTTCTTGCCCTCGGAGGAGTGGCTACCCGATCCTCCCGGGCGACCGGAACTGCCGCGGGTCGGGATTTCAAGCGGGCGCTTCGGGATTTCCGGGCGGAAGTTGGTGGAGTGCGGTTTGCTGGACATTTGCGGTTCATCCTTTGTGCGCGGTTGGGTGAAGAGCCGCGGCTCTGTTCGTTTTTCTGTTTTTTCGAACGTGCGGGTTTCGCTGGCTTTGTCAGATGCAGCATCAGAGGCCGAGGTCATCGTCCCGGAAAGCTTGTCTGATCCATCCAGGCGAGATGTATCTGACGAAGTCGCACTTCTGTCGACTGTTTTGTTGGCTTTTTTCTTTCCAAACATGGGATGACCAGATCCTTAGAGTTGCAGTTTCGGTGTTGGTCTAGGTGTATCGGCCTTGCGGTTACCGGTCAGGCAGTCTCGGGCACATAGGTGCCAAGACGCACAGAATAGTGGACCATAAAGGCGGTGGCGATGATCGGTGCGACCAGATTGACCAAGGGAATGGTCATCAGGAAGGTCAAACCGACCCCGGCAATCCAAAGCTTTTTCTGGCGACTTTTGCGAATGGCCTCAACCGTCCGCGCATCATAGCGGCGTGCGGCAACCAGTTCAAAATATTCACGCGACAAAAGATAGCCATTCATCCCGTAAAACGCGATGACATAGAGCGGGCCGGCCAGAAGAAGCGGCAAAATCAAAATGTTAAGCGCCAAAGCCGTCAGGGCGAATTTAAGACCGCTGATCAGCGCATCAATAATCGGCTGCGGACGGGTATCGGGCAGGGTCGGATAGTGCTTGTCTTCGACCGCGTCGGCAATCTGATCGAGCAGAAGGCTCGAGATCAGGACCGTGGCGGCGGGAAACAGCAACAGCACAAGAAGGGTCAGACCGATGCCCAGAAGCCAGTCCACGGCGGTTTCAAGCCAGCCACCATCGGTAAAGAAGGTGATGGAATTCAGGCCGAACCAGATCAGGACCCACAACCCGACAATGGTTGCCAGCGCACCGGCAACACCGATCAGCACAACTTTGCGAAAACGCGGGTCGGAAAACTGCGCAACGGATTTCAGAAAGTCATTGATCATGGAAGATGTCGGTCCTGTCCTGTCATGTGTCGAGTGTGCGGAATATATCCGCAAGGGAATCATGCATCAGTTTAGTAGGCAATTAAAATTAACAGCCTGTGAAATCAGGGGGTGGCTTTGCAGATTTCCCAAGAATGCGACATCTATCGCAGGCATCAGGCAAAAAAAAGGCGTCCGGCCAGGGGGGAGAACCGGACGCCAGCGCTCCGATAATCTGGAGCGTGAGGAAAGGTAGGGGAGACCTTTTCCTCACACCGGGTTCCCGTCGTTTAGGGGAACCTTGTGACAGACTCACATATAGGAAGCACAGGGCGTCCATGCCATGGGTTTGGGCCCGAAAAAGCCGACAAATTTTGAAACTTTTCGCTGATTCCAATCCGCGGTGATTTCGTTACGAAATCACAATTACATTCACCACTTGGCCAAGCAGTTGAATCAGAAAATATTCTTGATCCGGCACCGGTTTACGGGCGGTTCAAAGACATCAAAATCGGCTGGGAAATTTTTTTGGGCTAGTTGCGCTGATTTGGCCAGATGCGTTCAAATTTGAACAGTTCCGGGTCAAGCTGCATGCCCTCTTCGGTATTGAACAGGGTGACCGTGGTCTCGACCCCGGTCGGGTCCTTGACGCTCCACTGACGCAGTTGCATCGGCTTTTCGGTAAACACCAGGGTTACACTTCCGGCACCCGGATCGGATTTGCGCACCAGCTCAACGCGCACAGTTTCGGCCGTGCGACGATAATCGACAATCTTGACCTTGTCGGTCAGCGAGATGTTTTCCGCCAGGATGATCCCGGCCGGGGTTTCATCAATGTCGAAATAGGTCGGTGCGTTGATTTCCTTGTCATAATAGATGAAATCATGACCGGTCGAGACCAGCAGGATCTGGGCTGGCGGATTATATTCAAACCGCATCTTGCCCGGGCGTTCCATATAAAGATCGCCTTCGGCCGCACCGCCATCCGATGAAATCTGAACGAACTCGGCCTTGAGCGTCGTGATCCCGGCCAGATAGTTTTCGATTTTTTCGATCATCTCAGGCGTGATCTGATCGCTTGCTTGCGCGTGGGCTGTGCTTGGCAACAGGGTCAGACTGGTGACGGCACCAAGACCGATGGCGGACGCAATGACACTTGCCGCAAGAACGGCGCGGCCTTTCTTGCCAAACAATTTCCAGCGAGTCTTCGGTTCTTGGGTCAAACGGGTCATGTGTCTTACCGGTGTTCGTAACAATTCGTTGATCGCAATCATGGCGATTGCAGAAGGTGAATGGCGGATGATAAAAATCGTGCCAAATAGTAACCACTCACTGCGAGTAACATATCGCATCATTTGGCCGGGAAGGCCAGCCGGGTCAAGCCATGCCCGCAAATGACCTTAATTGGCCGTTTTGAGCCTTAATTGCAGGTCATTTGACCACCGGCAAGCAGGAGAACACGTTTAATGAGCCGTATCGTCGCCATCCAGATGGACCCGATCGAGAGCATCGATATCAAGGGGGATTCGACCTTTGTCATGGGCCTTGAAGCCCAGGCGCGGGGATATGACCTTTTGCACTATCATCCCGATGACATGTTCTATGACCGGGGCCGGATCAAGGCGGAAGTCCGCCCGATGACGTTGCGCTACGAACATGGCAACCACCATGATCTGGGCGAAGCACGGGTGATTGATCTGGCGCGCGAAACCGATGTGATCCTGATGCGTCAGGACCCGCCGTTTGACATGAACTATATCACCGCAAGCCATTTGCTTGAATCTATCCACCCGGAAACCTTTGTGGTCAACCATCCGGGCCATGTCCGCAATGCGCCGGAAAAGATCTTTGTCACCGAATTTCCTGATCTGATGCCGCCGACCCTGATCACGCGGTCGGCAGCCCGCATCAAGGAATTCCGCGAAGAATTCAAGGACATCATCGTCAAGCCGCTGTTTGGCAATGGCGGGGCGGGTGTATTCCACCTCAAACCCGGTGACGAGAACCTGAATTCGCTGCTGGAACTGTTTGCCGCCCAGTCGCGTGAACCGCTGATGGTACAGGCCTATTTGCCCGATGTGCGCAAGGGTGACAAACGCATCATTCTGGTTGATGGCGAACCGGTGGGCGCGATCAACCGCGTTCCGGCCGAGGGTGAGGCACGTTCGAACATGCATGTCGGCGGTGTGGCCGAGAAATCGATGCTGACCCCGCGCGAACGCGAGATTTGCGATCGCATCGGGCCGGAGCTTAAGAAGCGCGATCTGATCTTTGTCGGGATTGACGTGATCGGCGATTACATGACGGAAATCAACGTCACCTCGCCGACCGGTCTTCAGGAGATCAACCGCTTTGACGGCTCCAAACTGGAAAGCCTGATCTGGGATGCGATTGAAACGCGGCTTGGCTAGGCCATCCCCATATCGCTAAAACGAAATCGGGCAGGTGATCATCACCTGCCCTTTTTGTTGGGTGATTTTGTGGGGCTTGAGGCGGGCTTTGATCAGCGCGCCTTGACCTCGACCTCGACAAAGGTGATGGCAAAGTCATTGTTGTTGATCACGTTATGGGACACGCCGGTCTTGCGGGCATAGGATTTCCCGGCGGTCATGTCGGACGGAAACGTTGTGCCGTCATCGTTCACAATGGTCAGGGTGCCGGTCGTCATTGGCACAACGACATAATCCATGCCGTGAACATGATCACCGGTTTCAGAACCGGGCGGGAAGTGCCATTCGGTCACCTTGACGGCATCGTCATCGACCTGGACGGTGGGAATGGCTTTGGGGCGCTGTGCAGTCACTGGGTTTCTCCAATTTTTGCGGTTAACCCGTTGATGATAGCGACAAGTCCCTTATGCTGCTTGCCTTTTTTATGTCGGTCTGATGTGTGACTTTGACGATGCCGTCGCCGTCCGGTTCCGCTAAGCTGGAACTAACGCGGCGATCAAACGTATGTTTCAAGGGTCAAGTTCACATCATTTTGGCAGGTAGTAACAGCGCATGACCAGCTCCGAGGCGACAAAAATCACCGATCAGGATCTTTATGGGCCGTTCCTGTTTGCCCGGGGTGCTAATGCCAAGACGGCAAAGATCGCCGCCCTTGTGGTCGCCGATGATGGTGCAGAAATCCCGGAATTTCGGGCTAATGACCGTGATGTCATTGCGCCGTCAAAGCTTGCCAGCCTGTTTGGCCGAAGCTATTGGCGGTTTGATTTTGAACTGCCGTCAAACCGGTCCGCATCATATAGTTTCGGAAACAAAACATACGAGGTTTGCACCGATCTTGGGGGTGATCTTCGCATCGGGTTTGTATCGTGCAATGGTCAGGAAGACGGCGATCTGGACCGGCCGCTTGAAGACCGCAATGCGCTTTGGACGGATTTGGGCAAAGAACACGCAAAGCAGCCCTTCTCGCTTTTGCTGCATGGTGGTGATCAGATTTACGCTGACGGCGTCTGGGAATGTGACGAGGATATCATTGCCTGGGACAAGGCCGGGCGAAGCGAACGGTTGGCGACCGCCTTTTCCGATGTCATGCGCGACGCCGTTTTGAAATTCTATCTTGATCATTATCTGGCGATTTATGGCCAACCGCAGATCCGCCATATGTTGGCGCGCGTGCCGTCGCTGATGATGTGGGATGACCATGACATTTTTGATGGCTGGGGCAGTCACAAGAAGTGGTTTCAGGGCAGTGCCGTTGCCAAGGGCATGTTTGACTGCGCAAGACAGGCCTTTTGTCTGATGCAGCTTTGCTGCACACCCGATGATTTGCCCGATATGGTCAGGGATCGTGAGGGCATCAGCCTTGGCTGGCGCACCGATTTTCCGGAGGTCAGTATTGTTGCGCCCGATTTGCGATCCGAACGGACACCAAATGACGTGATGGGGGCGCATGGCTGGCGCGATTTGCCCGAGATGCTCAAAACCGTGCCGGATGGCAACCGTATTCTCCTGATGTCGAGCGTGCCGGTGATCGGGCCGCGATTGTCATTGATCGAGATGGTGTTGCATCTTTCGCCCCGTGCCCAGAAATACGAGGATGACCTGCGCGATCAGTGGCAAAGCCGCTGGCACCGGCGCGAATGGTGCCGTTTCCTTGAACTGATCGAAGAAATCGCCAACGAGCATGACCATGAGATCACCCTGCTTTCGGGGGAAATCCATGTCGCAACCCGGGGCACCTTTGAAACCAAGGGTAAAACCATCCATCAACTGGTGGCATCGGGCATTTCGCACACCGCACCACCCCCGACCTTCGCCAGGGTTTTAGGCCTTTTGGCATGGATCGGGGAGAACCCGCTTCCGGGTCGGCCGACAGAGTTAAAACCGCTGCCGGAACGCAAAGGTACCTATTGTGCGGCGCGAAATTACCTTACACTGTTACGTAAAGACACCAACTGGCATGCCAAATGGCATCTCGAAGGAATTGGCTGGACGCCGGATTTGCGCGTTTGACCGCGAAGCGTAGCCGACGGAAATGTGCCAATGGCAAGGGGCTTTGGATCATGATGCAGCTTTATTACGCGCCGACTTCACCCTTTTCGCGCAAGGTGCGCGTTGTCTTGCGTGAGTTGGGTCTGGAAAAACAGATCAGCGAGATCCTGATTGATCCGTGGACGGATGAGGCGCTGCGTGCCCATAACCCGCTTGCGAAAGTGCCGACCCTGATCCTTGAAGACGGCATGGCGGTTTTTGAATCGGCCGTGATCTGTGATTATCTTGATCAGCTTGCCAAATCCCAGGGCATTTCAAAGGGTGTGATCCCCGAAAGCGGCCCGGCCCGCCTCAGTGCATTGAAATGGCAGGGTTTGGCCGATGGCATGATGGCGGCAACCGCCCGGCTTTATGCCGACTCCCAACGCGAAGACGGTGATCGTTCCGAAGACGTAATGGAGCGACAGGCGCAGGCGATTACATCGGGCATCGAGGCGATCCTCGATGGCCTGCCGGCGCTTCGCACCGAGGAGCCACATCTTGGTACATGGTCTGTGCTGATTGCGCTTTATTACATTGATTTCCGCTGGCCGGACCGGCGGTTTGATATCCCGGTGCGGGTGCGCGACTGGATGGCGATCATGTCAGAACGTGAATCCTTTACCGAGACCACCTTCCACCTGCCCCATGACGGTGATTGATCAGAAAATCCTTCGATTACCTGCGACAAACGCCGCCAGACATGCTATCGCCGCCTTTTGAAGATTGAATTGCGAAAAGCCGATGACCGAACCGACCATTACCAAAGCCATGCGTGAACGCGCCTGGGTCCGCGCTGAACGGATTGAGGGCGAAGACCCCAAGGAAGTGCGCAAGCACAAGGAAAGCGGCATCACCATGAAAAAGGCCAGTTTCGGCAAGTTCCGTAATTTCGGCTGGACCGTGGTTGATGAGGTTGCCGTGCCGTGCCGCAAGGAATTCCTTCCGCCGCGCGAAACGGATGACGAATCCTCGGACTAGGCCGCTATCGCAAATGTGATGGCCGATGCCGGTGGGCTTGATTGACAAAGTGGCCGATGAAGGGCGCTATGAACCGATGGTTCTTGCGCCTTTTTCTTTGCCTGAGTTTGGTCTTGCCTGATGACAACCCGATCCGATGCGATTTCGTTTGGTTCGCTTGACGATATCGCGCCCGAAACCCTGATTGCCCATATGTCCGATCCGCGAATGGCGGACCATATGCCGTTACTAAACGGTCCGTGGGATCAGGATGACGTCGCCCGGTTCATGGTGGCTAAGAAAGCCTATTGGCAACGCGATGGCCTGGGGCATTGGGCGATCTTTTATGATGGCACCTATGTCGGCTGGGGCGGGTTCCAGAAAGAGGGCGATGACTGGGATTATGGGCTGGTGCTGCGCCCGGAATGCTTCGGTCTTGGCATGGCGATCACGCACAAGGCGCTCGCGTTTGCCCGATCCGATCCGCGTATTTCGTCGCTGACCTTCCTGTTGCCGCCGACCCGCACCAAGCTTGGGGTGCTAAGGCGCCTTGGTGCCGTGTTTGAAGGAACGGTTTCCCATGACGGGGCCTGCTTTCAAAAATTCCGGCTTGAGATCGGCTGATCCCGCGTGGCTTTGCCAAAGCCGGGCTTAGTTGCCGGGTTCCTGAGACAGGTTGATTAACGCTGCCAGAAGCTGCTTTGGATCAGTGTCGGCGACCTGATTTTCCAGCTGTTGTTGGGTTTCCTGCCAGATCGGGAAGGCGCGACTGAGAAGGTGTAAGCCGTCCTTGGTCAAAGCCAGCAGGCGGCCGCGCTTGTCCTTGGGGTCGGGTGTAATTTCAATCAGTCCACGCCGTTCAAGCGGTTTGAGATTGGCCGTCAAGGTGGTGCGATCCATCGCCAGAAGGTCGGCGACATCTTTCATGTGCGGCGGATATGGCCGGTTTAACGACATCAACAGCGAATATTGTCCGCTTGTCAGATCAAGGGGGCGAAAGGCGTCATCAAACCGTCTTGCGACGGTGCGTGCCGCACGCCGGACATGCAGGCAAAGGCACGAGTCCCTTACCATTATGGTATCGGCATAGGGGACGATCTGATCGCTATGGTTGAAATCTTTTTTTGACATGGATAAATTATGTTGATATCAACGTATTTGTCAAATGGGAAAACAAGAAAATTCTGATAAATCGCCCGTTTTGATCGTCACCGCGTTAAATCCGTTCTGCCCGGCAAGGAGAATGCCCCATGCAGAAGATTAGTCCTTTTTTATGGTTTGATCAGACCGCTGAAGAAGCCGTGAATTTCTATGTTTCGGTGTTTGCCGATGCCAAAGTCGGTGAAACCATGCGCGGAAGTTCTGCCTTCGCCGATCGGGAGGGCAGCATTCTGACCATCCGCTTTGAACTTTTCGGTCAACAGTTTGTCGCGCTTAACTTTCCGTCTGACTTCAAATTTACCGAAGCCGTTTCCTTCGTCGTCGACTGCAAGGATCAGGCAGAGGTCGATTATTACTGGGATTGCCTGTCCGACGGCGGGGAGCCACGCGATTGCGGCTGGGTGAAAGACCGGTTTGGCGTTTTCTGGCAAATCACCCCGACCCGCCTGATTGAACTGATGAGCGATCCGAACCCGGCCATCGCCGCACGCGCGGCAACCGCAATGATGACAATGCAAAAGATTGATATCGCGGCACTTGAACGTGCCGTCGCCGACGGCTGATCGGGCCTGAGCACTCATGAAGCCAAACCCCTCGTACCACCAACGCAAGGATGTGTCTGATGTCAGAAAAACAAGCCAAGGATCACCAGGAGATTGCCGATCTGTTTGATCGTTGGGCGAATGCCAATCGCAACAAGGATATCGATGCGATCATGGCGCTTTATCACCCCGATATCTGTTCCTATGACGCGGTTGGACCGCTGCAATTCAATGGTGCCGTCGATTACCGTGCCCATTGGGAAAAATGCCTGCCCAAGGAAGCCGAAATGATTGTTGAGATGCAGACACCAACCATTCGCGTCTCAGGCCATCTTGGTGTTGCGCATTTCCTGATCCGCTGTGGCATGCGCGATCCGGATGGTACCGAACATTCAAGCTGGATGCGCTCAAGCACTCAGCTTGAAAAGCGCGACGGCCAATGGCGCATCGCGCACGAGCATTTTTCCGTGCCGTTTGATTTTGAAAATTGTCAGGCCCAGTTCGGGCTTGAGCCATAAGCCGTGCCCATCAACGCAATCTTACAAAGGAAGCCCCGATGAAAGTGATCAGCTATTTGAATTTTGATGGTAATTGCCGCCCGGCAATGGAGTTTTATCAGTCTGTTCTGGGGGGTGAGCTTATCACCATGTCCTATGGCGAAACCCCGATGGCCGAAGAAATGCCCGCCATGGCCGACAAAATGGCCCATGCCTGCTTGGTCGGGGATGGCTGGAACATCATGGCGTCTGACAGCCCATCCGAACATTTCGAGGCGATGAAAGGCATGAACATTTCCATTCATGCCCCGACGGTCGAAACGGCGCGTGCGTATTTCGACGGGCTTGCGGTGGGTGGTACAGTCATTATGCCGTTCGAAGAAACGTTTTGGTCAAAGGGCTTTGGTCTGGTGACGGACAAGTTCGGCACGCCCTGGATGGTCAATACCGACATGGAACCGGCATAGGCATCGAGATCTGCCAACACCTTGTGCTTGAACGATATGTTGCCTTGATCCCCGTTTCCCGTCAAAGTGATGCAACTTGGGGTTATGGGGGTCAGGCAAATTGACAGCGCGGGTTACCACAGTTGCCTTTGCCGGGATTGAAACGATCCCTGTTGATGTTCAGGTGCAAATGGCAAGTGGCCTTCCGGCCTTTACTGTCGTTGGCCTGCCCGACAAGGCGGTGTCTGAGGCCCGTGAACGGGTGCGATCCGCGCTTTCGGCCATGGGATTGGCCCTGCCGCCCAAACGCATCACCATCAATCTGGCACCGGCCGACTTGCTGAAGGAAGGATCGCATTTCGATCTGCCGATTGCACTCGGTATTCTGGCCGAGATGGATGTCATCGGCCATGACGATATCGAACGGTTTCTGGTGCTGGGGGAGTTGGGGCTTGATGGCAGCATTACCAAGGTTGGCGGGGTGTTGCCCGCCGCCATGGAAGCCGGGATGCAGGAATGCGGCATCATTTGTCCGAACGCCAATGGGGCAGAGGCCCTTTGGGCCGGTGATCTTGAGATCCTGGCACCCATAAGCCTTGTGGCCCTGATCAATCATTTCAAAGGCACGCAAATTCTTCCCCGCCCGATCCGGCGTGATGCAGACGAGATCAATGATTTCCATGGCGATCTGCGCGATATCAAGGGTCAGGAAAGTGCCAAACGCGCGCTTGAGATCGCAGCGGCAGGCGGCCATAACCTTTTGATGTCCGGTCCGCCGGGATCGGGAAAATCGATGCTGGCGGCCCGCTTGCCGGGCATTTTGCCCGATCTTGATGCCAGACAGGCACTGGAAACCACGGTCATCCATTCCGTATCCGGAATGTTACCCGAAGGTGGCCTGATCCGAACCCGACCGTTCCGCCAGCCCCATCACTCTGCCTCCATGCCCGCTCTTGTCGGTGGCGGTGTAAATGAACACAAAATATGAGACTGTAAAATTAAATATGAGAACTTGTGTCGGAAAATATGAGAATGCCAAAATGGTACGGGTGAATCTCAAATTTTCGTTGTGAAGACAGTATTCAGTTTCACATACGAATTTAATTGAACAGCACCATATAATTTTTATATTAGTCATAGTGTGAGTTGCGGGATCAGTTCCCTCGTGCTAGCGAGAAAACCCTGCAGCAAGAGAATTGGAGCGGGTGACTTAGGTTGCGCCGCTTTTTTTATTTAACTTGATTTATCCGATGCGGACGCCCTAGTGATCGTATCAAACGGAGTTTTCGGGATCGCTTTGATCCGTTGAGAACTCCGTCGTATCGGCTAGCTATTCAGATACCCCTGTCTGTTTTGCTGCTGTTGTATTTCGAGATCGATTTTATCAGTTCAAATATCCGTTCACGCAACACATCATCCTCAACACCGTAATAACTGCGTACAAGTTCTAAAGTTTCTCGCCGCTGCATAGGGTCCTCACGAGAAACGAAGAGTTGAGTAACAATCTTGTTGCGTTGAGCAATAGACTTGTCAGTAAGATCGCGTGGTATGTCATCGTAGAAATAACTGACCGGAACTTTGAGTGCTTGGGCAATATCATATAGCCTTGATGCACTTACTCGATTGGTTCCCCGCTCATACTTTTGAACCTGCTGGAAAGTAATACCCAAAAGTTTAGCAATTTCTGTCTGCCCGAAACCGTTAAGCATGCGGAGCTCGCGCAATCTTCTACCGACATGAAGATCAATTGGGTGAGGTCCTACTGTTTTTGTTTTTCGCCGTCCGTTACGCATTGGTTTGCGACGGCGATTATCGTCTGGCTGTTTAGAAGGCATGCTTGTCTGATTCCGCGGACGCATTGAGAGAATAATATTCTAAATAATGCAAATTCGGGAGCTGTTGCTATTCATGTTTGAGCATTTTGATAGTGAAGAAATGTAAGTGATCAGCTCTCTTCTGCACTATTAAAGCGCAATCAGCTTATCTACATTGTGCTGCCTTTCAAATTTTCTGAGAATGGAGCTCTCAATCATCCTTCCTCAAACGGGGTGTGGGAGAAACTATCGGACGTTTTGCGTGGAGGATTGCAAAGCTTTTCGTCTCGGTTATCTGCTGACAATTAGATAGGCTACTGCAGAAAATCCGTTGGCGCGCTGACCTTTCTAAAACGCAAGAAGCCGCCTACCAGGTGGTTAGTCTGGATCAAAGGCGGCTTCTCTAATTGAGAGGTGATTGCTTTAGATAGAACCAACTCGGTATCAGCTGAACCAATGTGTGATTTATTGACGGTATTGTCAATAAATCCCCGATCACAAAACACCCCAGGTATGAGGTCTGTACAATCAATAAATCGCCCATTAAGCGTGCTCAAAACAACACCTTTGAAATCAGACTGACATGCAGTCACTCTCATCATGAAACAAAAAAGAAAATCAGGTTGAACATCGGGTATCATTCATAACCGGTATAATGCTCCGTCTCTAGATTGAAACAATTGTTGGCTATGCAATCATTGTCGTGAGCTTCGTGGGTATCAGTATCGGCATCCGGCTCGGAAGTCATATTTCGGTCGATTTCCTTGATGCTTTTGTCCCGGAAAAATACGTTCCGGCGTTACATGCGATTGCCATGGCCCTCGGGATTATATTTGCCATTGCGCTAATCTATTATGGAGGAAAACTCTTCCTGCCCCCTTGGGCGCGGTCAGTTATCCCCGCCTCTTACAGCATGATCCGGAGACTGATTTTATCATTACTGACAGCACTGCGCACTGAACTGATTGAAGGTAAGTCGAGGGCGCTCACCCCGCCATTTCCATGACAAAGACAAATGAATCACAAGCAACGGATATCACTCAAATAACTTTTATCTCGGCCCTGACACTTCGAAAGGATGTTTGACAGTTAGACTGCTCGAACAGAACTCAGGAATGCTTGCACTTTCTCACGCAATTTGTCTGTTTCATGTAATAAACTGCCCGAAGCATCTAATACTTGTTCAGCTGCTCCACCTGTCGAAACCGCAGCTTCATTCACACTAATAATACTACTAGTGACTTCGGTGGTACCCCCAGCGGCTTCTTGGACGTTGCGAGTGATCTCGAGTGTAGCAGCTCCCTGTTGCTCAACAGCGCTTGCAATTGCTGCCGAAACTTCACTAATCTCCGAGATAGTGGAAGAGATTGCAGCGATTGCCTCAACCGCACCATCAGTCTCACTTTGGATATTTGAAACCTGCGCAGTAATCTCATCAGTTGCTTTTGATGTCGCTGTCGCCAAATTCTTGACTTCTGCAGCCACCACAGCGAAACCCTTACCCGCGTCACCAGCACGAGCAGCCTCAATCGTCGCATTTAGAGCAAGAAGGTTAGTTTTCTCGGCAATATCGCTAATCAGTCCAACAACGTCACCAATCTTTTGCGCTGCATCCGCCAACCCACGTACCCGGACATTCGTTTCTTCCGCATTTACAACGGCTCGAGCTGCAACCGTGGATGACTGCCCCACCTGTTGATTTATTTCGCTAATCGAAGCGCTTAACTCTTCAGTTGCACTCGCTACTGTTTGAACGTTAGTCGAGGCCTGTTCGGCCGCTGTCGCAACTATCCCAGCTTGCCGACTTGTCTCTTCTGCAGTATTGGTCATTCCAGTCGCAGTCGATTGCATTTCCTTGGCCGCAGTTACGAGGGCTTTGAGCACAAAAGCCATTTCACTGTCAAACTCGGCGGTAAGTTCGCTTATCTTCTCGGCTCGTTTTTCTCTTAATTTTAGCGCTTCAGCTTCTTTCGTGGCAAGCTGATCAGCACGAATCATGTTTTCTTTGAACACCAATACTGCTTGAGACATTTCTCCAATTTCATCTCCACGATGCTCACCTGGAACATTTGCTTCTTTGTCCCCCGCAGCTAACTTTTTCATCACTTCAGTAATTTGCACGATAGGTTGAGAGATGCCCCTCCCAATTAACCACGCGAAAATTACACCAATGATGATTGCAGCACCCGCTAGTATCTCGCTGATCAAAACAGATCTTTTAGATGCAGCAGCAGCGCGCGGGCCGATCTCATCTTGCTCTGCTTTTACGTCAAGCTTGAGGTCTTCTAACTCACTGGCAACAATCGGCCCGATACGCTCTAACTCATTGGAAACCAAATCGCCACGTACTGGATCAAAAACCGAGAGCGAAACGATTTCTTCAAAAGATTCAGAATATGCTGTCAAGTTATCTGAAACTACTCTCGAGGCCTCTTTTCGGTTTCCTTCGGACAGTAAAGACCCTAGTTCTTGATTCAACAGCTTAGTCGTGTCGAGCATATCAAGTACTATTTGGGCATCTTCAGGGCTATTGCTTAATAGATAATCTTTAACTGCCACCCGTGCCTCCAACAGCTTCTCCTGCACACGGACCGCTTGATTTGATTGGAGAACAACTTCTCTGTAACGCGTAAAGTCTGTCCCCACACTACTCATGGAAACGACGCCTAACACGGCAACGGTTGCCAGAAGCAACAGGATGAGCGCAAAGCCTCCGAAAACTTTTGTCGAGATTTTTAAGTTACGCATTAGATTAGTCATCGCTTTCCTCCGAACGGCCAGCATTCGCTGGCTGCTGCTTCCAATTGTTATTCTAAGCCAGATGTGTCATTGGCCCTTTTATAATTAGAGATCGAAGATATTATGCCATTTTATTTCAGTAAATGAAGTCGCGTCAGCCAGGATAAACATCTCCTGAGGCTGGAAATAGACATGCGCACGCGAGTAATCCGCTACGCACAAAACTAACCGCGACGCTTACCCTAATCGACGGTCGGGATGCAGCACTGGGATAACTATAGACGAAACGGGATCGGTAAAATGCAGTGACCATGAGCTCCGCAGCATAAAGCTGCCGGTAAAAAGTCCAATCTCGGGAAAATGCAATATCAAACAGCCCTATGACATCGCGAAAAAAAGGGAGGCATGAAGCATATGCGCACACCTCCCTTGCACAACTGGAACGCATCAAGCTCCAGGAACTTTTTGATCCTTCGCCTCTTTCGCTGAGGAGGGTGACGTTGAGAAGTAGTTTCGTGCAAGTAGTGCACTGCCCACAACAATCGCACCCAAAGATACGAGCATGTACGGCGCGACACTGCCAACAGCGACGCAAATGAACAGGCTTCTCATTAGCCGCGACAGAGTGCCATTCATATAGCCCTCTATTGCAGCCGCCAGTGAAATCGTTCCGATAACACCGCCGATCACGGCAAGCCCAATCTCAATGGATGAACCGGAACCGATGATAGCAGGATTCCAAATAAAGACGAATGGCAGCAGAAAGCCGACTGCGGCAAGTTTGACTGCATCAAACGCAATCTTGAATGGATCCTCTTCTGCAATGGCCGCTGCCGCCAGCGCCGCAACCGCAATCGGTGGCGTCAAGGCCGACAGGATCGCGTAGTAAAGCAAGAACATATGAGACTCAAGAAGCGGATATCCCAACTTTGAAAGTGCTGGCCCAACGAGAACTGCTGCAAGAATGTAAGCACTTGGTGTTGGCATCCCTAAACCGAGAATGATGGTCACCACAGCGGAAATCATCAAGGTGATAACCGGATCCGCACCACTGATTGTCATGATCACGTTTGCCGCTTTCATGCCAAGGCCCGTCATAGACAGACCTCCGATTACAAGTCCCGCAGCCGCGCACGCGCCAGCAACGGGGAGGATGCGCAGTGTGGTTTCACCAAGGCCTTCAACTACACGCCAAACGCTCATGCGGGTTCGCGCAGAGCAAGCCGCTGCAATGACGACAGAAGCAGCTCCCAAGCCTGCCGTCATGGTTGGCGAATAACCAAGCGACAGTGCGAGTATGATCACCGCGATCGGGACAATAAACATCCAGCCATTAATGAGGGTTGCCTTAAGCGTAGGGACATCATCTGGATAGGAGCGCAGATCGCGTTTGACCGCGCGCAAGTGAACCTGCGAGAAAACGCCAAGATAGTAAAGGATCGCTGGAATAATCGCGGCGTAGACGACTTCGCGATACGCAAACCCTGTGTACTCAGCAAGAATGAACGCGGCTGAGCCCATGATAGGCGGCATGGCGCTGCC
This sequence comes from Thalassospira sp. UBA4513, assembly GCF_002388495.1. Lineage (NCBI taxonomy): Bacteria > Pseudomonadati > Pseudomonadota > Alphaproteobacteria > Rhodospirillales > Thalassospiraceae > Thalassospira > Thalassospira sp. UBA4513. The sequence goes on along the minus strand of NZ_DGMR01000012.1, from coordinate 58,391 downwards.
ACCTGTGGATGCAGCAACTTCAACTGCGCCGGCGAAACGCGATGAATAGCCAAGGCGCTTCATGATTGGGATCGTTATCGAGCCCGTCGCGACGACATCAGATACGGGACTGCCTGAAATCGTTCCATACATGCCTGATGAGATAACAGCGACCTTTGCTGGACCACCGGGGCTCTTTCCAGTCAGCGAGGCAGCAAGGTTAAAGAAGAAGTCCCCTCCGCCAGCAAATGACAGCAACGTCCCGAACAGAACAAATAGGAAAACATAGCTAGCGACAACCTGGATCGGGACACCAAAGACACCGTCCGTTGTAAAGATTAGCGCATCCAGCAGGTAGGTGTATTCGATCACTCCGTGCCCAAAGGGCGGGGGTAGCAAGTGACCGAACAGGTTGTAGGCCATAAAACCGAGAACAACGATCGTAAGACCTGCACCCGTCGTGCGACGCGTCGCTTCAAGTGACAAGAATAGAAGTGACGACCCGAAGAAAAGTTGAGCAGGTGTAAGCTCTTCAAGCAAAGTAATCCGGCTTGAAATCACACTTGCATTCACAAGGAAAAACACTCCGGTAGCGAGGCTCAGTACACTTAACACCCAATCAATAATGGTCGGTTTGTCCCGTGCATTAGTTGTTGCACCGACCACCAAGAAGAGCATCGAGAACAAGGCGCTAAGAAACAGAATGCCAATTATAAGCGGGTCCGAGATAACGAAGAGGTTGCCGTAAATAACCCCGATCGCAAATAGCGCCGCCAAGCTGATCAGAACTTTGTGGGGTAGGGCCGCAAACGTACGTTTGCGGCCTGTGTTTACAAGTGACTTCATCATTTGAGAAGTCCTGCCTCGCGATATGCCCGTTCTGCACCGGGATGGAACGGCAGAACATCCTGATCAGCCATAAGCTCCGGGGTCAGCGCCTTCATAGAACCGTGAACCGCCTTGATCTCGTCAACATTTGCAATCAAAGCCTTGGTAAGGTCATATGCAGTTTCTTCCTCCATCTGATCCGTCGCCACCAGAAGAGCACCAAGGGCCGACGTTTCGACATCATTTGGCTGATTGGAATAACTTCCTCCGGGGATTGTATAAGTTTGAGTTCCGAAACGGGCATTCGTGGCATCAATTACATTCTGGGGAATGTCGAGGACAATGACTTCATTGTTTTCGTCAATTGCGCGGAATGAGGAATGAAGAACAAAGACACCATTGGTAACAATGTCGATACGACCATCCTTCAGCAGTTCTGCCTGGTCGTTTGCCCCGGCCTGAACAATGCGTCCACCATTTGCCTCAACAGCTTCCGTGGTTAACCCAGCTTGTTCGAGCATGAACAACGCTACGTTGGACGTAATGTTACCCGAACGGTTTACACCAATACGCACCGGTGCTTTTGCTGTTGCAAGATCGTCGAGGCTATCGATGTTGTATTCGTCGGCAATCGACTTCGCCAAGAAGAAATGCATCGGCGCCCAATTATACATGTAACCAATTGCACGCATGTTGTTTACAGGAGCCTTGAAGGGTTCTTCACCTGCCAGAGCAATCTTCACTTCAGCGTTGTGAACTAATCCCGTATCCGTCCGGTTTGCTCCCAGCAAACCAATATTTGCAAATCCACCACCAGTTGCCTGATATGTTACAACGGAATTTGGGTCTGATTGTTTTACGGCACGGTCGATACCTGCGCCGAGAAGGGACCACAAGCCACCCGGATTGCCACCTGAGAGCGTCAGGTTTACCGGTTCAGCCTGTGCAGTGTTAACGCCGAAGGCCAGTCCAATAGCCGCGGCAAGAGTCAAAAGCCTCATTCTTTCCTCCCTAATGGGTAAGATCTCAATTTATAATTTCTGTTATTTTTATTGGATGCCGACCGTCAAAGGTCCCACTGGAACGGCATCAGGCCTCGAAAGTGATATTGACGTTCTTTTGCTCGGTGTAAGACAGCATCTCGCCCAAGCATTCTTCGCGTCCGATGCCGGATTGCTTCATCCCGCCATACGGTGTGCCAAGGAAATGGTCGCTGGAATTGTTGACCCAGACATACCCGGCGCAAATGTCATCAACTGCACGCATAGCTTGTGAGATATCGCGCGTCCAAACCGAGGCAGTGAGCCCGTAATCAACCCCATTTACCGCTTCGATCAGGGAGTCATAGTCACTCCATTTGAGGACGCTCAGCACCGGTCCGAACACTTCTTCTTGCGCAATGCGCATATCGGGGGTGACGTCAGCAAATACAGTCGGTCGAACAAAGAAGCCATGAGACAGCTCTTCGGGTACATCGCCGCCCGCCACCATCCTGGCACCTTCATTCTGCGCTATTTCTATGTAACCGCGGACCTTGTCATACTGACCGCGCGTCGAGAGACAGCCCATTTCGGTACTAGGTGAGAGTGGATCGCCCGGCTTTACTGCATCAAATGCGGCGGCCAACTGATCAACGACGGGATCATATAGGCTTTCATGGACGAATACCCGACTGGTCGAGCCACAAGACTGTCCTGCTGTCCATGGCAGGTTCATGCCCTTGACCGCGCTTTGAACAGCCTTTTCAACATCCGCATCCGGGAACATGACAAGTGCGTTCTTTCCGCCCAGTTCCAATGACACATGTTTAAGTGTATCGGCAGCCTGACGCATGACGGCACGCCCGGTTGCGGCACTGCCGACAACGCTGACGCTGGCGATACCGGGATGGGTTGAAAGTCCTGCCCCCAGATCAGGGCCGCCATTCAGCACATTCAAAACGCCTGGTGGGAAAAGTCCGCCAATAAGTTCGGCAACCTTTAGGCTTGAAAGCGGTGTTTCTTCCGATGGTTTGATGATCACACTGTTGCCAGCCATGATTGGCGGCGCAAGCTTTGCGCAGGCGAACATCAGCGGGTGATTAAATGGGACGATGCGTGCCACGACACCAACAGGCTCTCGCACAACATAGTTCACTTTCCCCGCCCCAACCGGGACGGTCTCACCTTTAATCTCCGTGGCCAAGCCCGCAAAGAATTCCATCAAGGTAACTGCGATATCCACGTCAAACAGCATCCCCCGCAACGAGTTACCGCTGTCGAGAGCGTCAAGTCGCGCGAGTTCTTCCTTGTGCTCCTTGATCTTGCTTGCAGCTTCGCGCATAACACGCGACCGTTCCAAAGGGATCGTCTTCGCCCAAATTTTCTGACCTGCAGTTGCAGCTTTTACAGCGGCTTCAAGTTCTTCCTCGCCGGCACTGTCAACTTTGGCAACTTCTTGTCCGGTCGATGGGGAATAAACCGGTATCTGCTGGCTAGAACTTCTATGCCAAGCTCCACCATAATAAACCCCTTGGGGGAGTTTGTTGGGCAATGTGCCCAGGGCTGCAGAAGCGGCGACTACCTGCTTCATGTGATTTTTCCTCCCGGGAATTTCCGTGTTTATTATTTTTTGTAATCACGGAAAGGTCTCTCTGGTCTTTTTTATAAGATATCTAAATTAAATGGCAGCAAAGGAGATCAGTCAACCATAAAATTAGATATCTTAGTTTTGTTCGAAAAAAATAGCAGGCTCACAAACGAACCTGCTATCAAAACCTTATTCGGCAGCGACACTTTTCTCTTCCACAAGAGTTCGCCAATCCACTGTCTGCGGATAGACCCCCTCGCGCGAAGCGATGTCTGCATGCGGAATTCTTGGCTCGACGGTACCGATCGCATCGCCACCGGCAGCAACTTTTCTGGCTGCATCAACCATCAAGCGGCGAAACTCGACAATCGCGAGATCGGAAGCCCCAAGAATATCTACCGATCGATCAACAATGGCACCCATAGATACCCACATCACAATATCCTGATTGGGAATACCCTTAACACCCGTGAAACTCCCGAGCTTCATAGCCTGGCGATCCTGCAGGAAATTATTGTGCAATTGACGCTGGGAGACCCAACGATCATCAAGGTGAATGCCTTTTTGTGCGTGATTGAATTTTCGCCACTCTTCGGTTGTCGGACAGGCCTTTCCACCCCAGGCAATGAAATGGAAATGAGTGGTTTCATCGTCAATAGGAACGATAACACTCGCAACATTATAATTGTTATTCGGCGGGATCAGAGATGTATAGGGTGCAATATACTCGGTAATACGAAGATAGTTATGGGTACTAGGATTTTTGATCGGCTTACGGATCGCAGCATAGTGGAAGCCGTAGCTGGTCGTTTGGGTCTGCATGCGCGGAGATTTATCCGTCGAAGGGCGGTACCATGCCTGATCATCCGCGGAAGCGCCTTCAACGCGGGCCGGCTTCATATCCGATGAATGCAAACTGGACGAATGTGCGGAATCGATCTGCCCTTCGGTAATCTGCGCCCAGTTGGCCGGAATCCTGATTTTCAGGATTGAAACCTGGGTATCTTCGGTCGGGGCAAATGCAGGTGGCGAAAACGGATACATGTCTTCTTCTTCGCCAAGCCATGCCCAAACAAAGCCCCCCCATTCGACGGTCTTGTAAGACTTGTGCTTTACCTTCTCATGTAGCGGACTGCCTTCGGGTTCGGACGACATGGCAACACAGTTGCCTTCAACATCGAACTTCCAGCCGTGATAGAGGCACCGCAGTCCGCAATCTTCGTTACGACCAAAAACCAGAGATGCACGTCTGTGCGGGCAGAGCTCATCAAGAAGACCAAGCTTTCCGTTTGAATCCCGAAAGGCGACATAGCGATTGCCAATCGCCTCCACCAGCAGCGGTTTGCCATCCGCTTCGGCAACTTCTTCAATGAGGCAAACCGGCGTCCAGTGCTGGCGCATCAGCTTCCCCATTGGCGCATCACCCGAGACGCGGGTTAACAGGTCATTCTCTTCATGGCTGAGCATAACGTGAACTCTCCTCCTTTGTGTTTTCTTAGATATCAAAGAATCAATATCACATCATTACAGGCATCTAGTGACTTGACAAGAATTATTAGATATCTAATTTATTCATCAAAGTTACTTCGGGAGGAAAAAATGTCAACAGAATTAGAAAGCATAAAAATGCGCGTAGAGGCACGGCGTCAGCTAACGCCTTATATTTGCGAGTTTACGCTTTCCCCCGTGGATGAGATCGAACTCCCTGCCTTTGCGCCGGGATCGCATATCACCGTCGAAACGCCATCCGGCGCGATGCGCCGCTATTCGCTTGTTAATGATGGGGAATTTCCGGAAACCTACGTGATTGCCGTGAAACGCGAGCCTGAATCGCGTGGCGGATCATCCTCAATGCACGAGTCAGCTACTGAAGGTAGCGAGATTACAATTCAGGCACCCGAGAACTCGTTCGCACTCAAAAATGCACCGAAATATTTGCTGATTGCAGGCGGAATCGGGGTCACTCCAATTTACGCAATGGCCAATCACCTGTCTGCGCAGGGCAAGCCGTTCGAGATGATCTACTGCACCCGATCTGCCGAGGAAACTGCATATCTGGATGATATCAAAAACGCATTCGGATCACGCGTTAAGTTTCATCACGACAATGGCGATCTCAATCAGGTTTATGATTTCTGGGATCACTTCGAAGAGCCCGGTGCCGGGCATGTCTATTGCTGCGGTCCATCCCCCTTGATGGAAGAAATCAAAGCCATCTCAGGCCATTGGCCGGAAGGGCGTGTGCATTTCGAAGACTTCAAAGCCGTCGATGCCGTGCGCGAAGACGATAAACCGTTTGAAGTGAAAGTCGCCAATCTCGATACCACCATCACGGTTCCTGCTGACAGGTCCGTTCTCGAAGCACTTCGTGATAATGGCATCAAAACGGTAAGCTCTTGTGAAAGCGGCACCTGTGGCACTTGCCGCTGCAAGCTGATCGAAGGGGATGTTGACCATCGCGACATGGTCCTGATGGATGAAGAAAAAGACAGCCAGATCATGATTTGTGTCTCCCGCGCAAGGGAGGGAAATCTTGTCATCGAACTCTAATCAGCCGAAGCTTGAGGCGCCCTTGCGCCTTGGCGTCATCGGGCTTGGTCGCGGGTTCATGCTGACATTGCCAAGCATCAATGCAGATGATCGGGTGCAACTTGTTGCGGCATGCGCACCGCGGGAATCTTCACGTGCGGCGTTCGAGCAGGAGTTTGGCGGGCGCACCTATCAGAACGTCGAGGATATTTGCGCCGATCCGGACGTCGAAGCCGTCTATATCGCCACACCGCATCAAATGCATGTCGATCACGTGGAAATTGCTGCGAAAGCCGGAAAGCATGTTTTGGTTGAGAAGCCACTTGCGATCCATCTTGAAGACGGCATCAAAATGGTCGAAGCCTGTGAGAAAGCGGGCGTGCAACTGATTGTGGGCCCCAGCCACAGCTTTGATGGGGCTGTAATGTTGGCCCATAAGATCATTCAGTCTGGCGATGTCGGCAACGTCCGCATGATTCATGCAATGAACTATACCGACTTCCTATATCGTCCGCGTCGACCGGAGGAACTCGTCACAGAAGAAGGCGGCGGAGTGATTTTCAGTCAGGCTGTCCACCAGCTTGATATTGTTAGGCTTCTGGGTGGCGGCATGATGAAAACCATCACTGCGGCCACCGGGAACTGGGATCCGGCCCGCCCGACTGAAGGCGCATATAGCGCATTGGCTACATTTGAAGGCGGTGCCTTTGCCTCTTTGACCTATTCGGGCTACGCGCATTTTGATTCCGATGTATGGCAAGGCTGGGTTGGCGAACTTGGCTATCCGAAGGACCCTGAAAGCTACGGTCAAGCCCGCAAAGCCTTGACCAAGGTTTCAAGCCCGGAAGAAGAATCCGCCCTGAAATCCGGTCGAACATATGGCGAAACCCCGGCACGACCACCCGCGCCAAACCACGAACATTTTGGCCCGATCATTGTCTCGTGTGACGGCGGCGATCTGCGGATTACGCCCAACGGGGTTTGGCTGCACGGCCATTTCGAACAGAAATACATTCCTGCACCGCTGGAGATGGGCCCACGCGCCGGCGTTAACTCCGCCTTGATTAAAGCTGTCCGCTTTAACGCTCCGCCATCACAAACCGGGCGCTGGGGCCTTGCCACGCTTGAAGCGTGCCACGCGATTTTGCAATCCGCAGAAGCGGCAGCACCGGTCAAGCTGCTTCATCAAATACAGACACAAAAAACAAATATTGGAGGAAACTCGTGAGTAATCTGACACTTTCACTTGCCTACGGAGACTATGATCGCACCAGGCCGATTTTTGATGGACGCGTCAAAATTGATGGCGTAGATCCCGTATCAATGCTGCTGTCCCCGGAAGAAATGTTCTTCCGGGCATTCCGTAACGAAGATTTCGATGTCAGCGAGCTTTCATTTTCGTCCTACTGCGTAAAACTCGCACGAGAAGAATCTCACTATGTGGCAATTCCGGTCTTCCTGTCGCGCGCCTTCCGCCACACGTCGGTTTACATCCGGACGGACAAAGGCATCAATAGCCCCGAAGACCTCAAAGGACGCCGCATCGGTATTGCGGAATATCAGCTGACGGCAAATGTCTGGGTGAGAGGCATTCTTGAGGATGACTATGGGGTAAAACCATCCGACATCCATTGGGTACGTGGTGGCATGGACACGCCGGGTCGGCCGGAAAAGATCAAGGTTGATCTGCCCGATGATGTCAAAATGACCCAGGCGCCAGACGGTGCGACGCTTAATCAGATGCTGATGGACGGTGAGATTGATGGTTTCATTGGTCCGCGTTGGCCAAAATGCTTTAACGAAGGTCACCCGCATGTCGGGCGCCTGTTCACTGACAGCATTTCAGCGGCAGAAGACCACTATAAACGTACATCGATCTTCCCGATCATGCATGTGTTGGGTGTCCGCAAAAGCTTGGCTGAGCAGCATCCATGGCTTCCCGGGGCGCTGCTTAAGGCGTTCTCGCAATCAAAGAAGATGGCGCTTGATGCGCTGAGCGACACGTCCGCGACGAAGGTCACGATGCCGTTTGTCGAAGACACGCTTGATCGCGCGAAAAACCTTCTGGGTGATGATCTTTGGCCCTATGGCGTTGCGCCAAACCGCAAAGTCATCGAGACGTTCCTTGACTATCACTACCGCCAAGGACTTTCACCGCGCAAACTTTCGATCGACGAGCTTTTCCACCCCTCCACGCGTGAGGTCTTCAGCCTATGACCAATACCATCGCAAAAACATCTGCAGTCATGCCCTCCTTGCCGCACATTCTGATCGAGGAAGGCGTTCGCGCCGCCCTTAAGGAGGATCTTGGACGCGCCGGCGACCTGACCACGGATGCAACAATTGGTCCTGATCTCAGTGCAAAAGTATCTTTGGTCTCGCGTGAAGCCGGGCGTTTATGTGGTGTCGATTTCGCACGAAGTTCCTTTGCACTTGCCGGTGCGGGGCTGGCGTTTGAGGCATTCAAGAAGGATGGAGATGTTCTGGCCCCGGGTGATGAAATCGCCCGGGTGACCGGCAATGCACGTGCCATACTGTCATCGGAACGCGTTGCGCTAAACTACCTGTGCCATCTGTCAGGCATCGCAACGACAACCGCAAAGTTCGCAGATCTAATTGCTCATACAAAGGCACGCATTTGCTGTACGCGGAAAACCACACCGGGCCTGCGCGCATTTGAAAAGTATGCGGTGCGCTGTGGGGGCGGTGCCAACCATCGCTTTGGTCTTGATGATGCCGTCCTGATCAAAGACAACCACATTGCCGTTTGCGGATCTATCACCAACGCAATTGAAGCTGCCCGCAATTATGTCGGCCATCTTGTCGTAATCGAGATCGAAGTCGACACGCTGATACAGCTTGAAGAAGCCCTTGCAGCGGGCGCATCAACGGTGCTGGTTGATAATTTCGGCATCAACGGTCTGAAAGAGGCGGTTGCCCTTAATGCCGGCCGTGCGCGGATCGAAGCATCCGGTGGCATCAATATCGACACCATCAAGGACGTTGCTGAAACCGGGGTTGATTATATCTCAAGCTCGAAAATCACGATCTCGGCACCAACCCTTGATATTGGCCTCGACGTAACACTGGGATAGGAAAATGAAACAGTTTCAGCCAGGCGATGTGATTGAGGTCAAACTTCCGGGTGGTTTTGCCTATGTACAGATCACACATAATCACCCGGCCTATCCAGAAGTCATTCGTGCATTGCCGGGTTACTACAAAAAACCTCCGGAAAACATTCTCGAACTCGCATCAGGTCAATCAGTCTTCACGGTTATGCTGCCGTTATTTTCCGCAATCGAGCGAGGCATGCTTGAAGGGCGAAAAGTGACAAGCACGAAGGTCCCCTCCAGTGACAGCACCTTCCCGACATTCCGTATTCCCATCAGGGACCGACAAGGAAATGTTGTCTATTGGTGGTTCTGGGATGGTGAAGGACTGAATTATGATGCAAATCCAGATGCCGGAAGCGAAAACATGCCGCTTCGCGAAATAACCACGACCGATACCTTTATCGAGAGGCTTTCTGCGACCGCGCCGTGTTAAATACCTGAAAAAAACTTAAGTCGGAATGCGGGTAGGAGGGACCTTTCGCCCCTCTTCACCTGCTTTTCGCTCATCCTCTTCAAGATTATCCAGAATCAGAAGCATCCCCTTACGGATTATATCCAACTCGGAAGATGACAATCCTGCCAGCGCAACCTCGTTCACCTCTACGGCAAGCGGTTCAAGTTCGATGCGCAGTTCTTTGCCACGCTTGGTCAGAAACACATGCTGTTTTCGCTTGTTTCCGGCTAGCGTTCTTTTTTCAAGAAAACCAAGCGCTTCAAGCCGCTGCAGAGCCGTGTGGGTTGTGGGTTCAGTTAATCCGGCTTCTTCACTCAACTCACGTTGTGTCAGACCTTCCTGCTCCCACAGGATGCGTAAAAATATCCACTGCCCGAACGTAACATGATGAGAGGCCAAACGTATTTGCAAAGACCGGTTAAAACCCCGAGTTGCCAACCGGATAATATGAGCAAGACGCTCTCGCGAATTGGGAACTCTGTTTTCTTTATCGGTCATGAACAAAACGACGCCCTTAAAGCCAACTGAAATATTTTGCGTTTGACTGATACAGTCGTCGTATAGAGGAGTCAAACATGCTTGATACACAGCATATCAAGCATGGTTGACACATGCCATATTTACTCTGCTGTTTCATCCGCCGTGCGGGTCATTCCCGCAGACATTGCTTTGCTGTAACCCGGGGTGATGCGTGCATCGATAACGACAGCATTGCCCTGTCTGACATCCTCGAGTGCCACCTCAATTGCCGATTTCAAATCACGCGCATTGGTCACGGGACCAATGGCCTTTACCCCTTGCGCGCGGGCCATGGCGGCAAGATCGATATCAGGTCCTCCAATATGCTGACCGATCCATTTGTTTTCAACTGGACGTTCACGGCTGACGGCAACTTTTTCCTGATGGATTTCGTCATTATAGAAAGATCGATTATTGGCAATGATCGCGAGGAAAGGGATACCGTAACGGGCCGCGGTCCAGAAGGCCGAAACACCCATAAGGTAATCGCCATCCCCCAACACGGCAACGGGTAGCCGATCTGTACCCTTCAGTGCCAGTGCTGCCCCGACCAGCATACCCGGCCCTGAGGCAATACCTGCGCCACCGTCATAGCCAAGATAGTCAAGTGGATGACGGAAATGCCACAAATCCCCGCCCCAACTCAATGGCAGACGAACAAGAGACACAACCTCGTTTTTAAGCCCATCGCCGAGGGCCGCAGCAAGGGTATCTACATCCATAGGTCCCAAATCATCTGTCAACTTTCCGGTACTGAAAGCCGGCAAGTTCTGCGGTTTCAATTGGGGTGTTAAACCGACCTCTTTACATAGTGTACGTATGACGATGTCGGGCTCAGCCGCAATATGCAGATCAGCTCGAACCGCGGCCTGATGATCAAGGCTCCAGCCATTGTGAAGTTGGTGATCAACCGATAGCTGAACGAGTGGTGCATTCTCGGCCTGAGCGCCAGCCTGTTTGAGTGTGCCCGCAACGTCTACCCAGTCAAAACTGACAATCAAATCAGCTTCGTTGAGGACTTTTGCACCATCAGGGGAAAGGAAAAATCCTGGCGTTCCGGAATGAAGAGAATGGTCTGTCGGAAAGGCCGCACCCAGTTTGATATCGGTGAGAACGCGAGCATTGAAATGCTCTGCCAAAGCCACTCGGTATGCCCAGTCATCTGCAGACCGAGAAACTCGGCCCATAAGAAATACTGGGGACCGGGACTCTTTTAGCCGCGTGTGAAGTTCCGCAAGCGCGTCGGGCAATAATCCCTGTGACATAGGCAACTTAAAACGCCTTGGATCGGGTGTCTTGATCGGGGCTGTGACAGCCTCTTCCTGTACTGCAACATCAAAACAAATATACACAGGAGCCATGGGTGCTGTTTTTGCAATTAAAGCGCCGCGAATCATGGCCTCAAGCGAAGCAGATAACGATGCAGGTTGATCATCCCATTTGACATATGGCCGAACAATCGCCGCCTGATCGCGCGACGTGTGGATCCAATCTATCCAAGGTCGTCGTTCCGTCGCATCGACAGGACCGGTTGCCCCAAAGACCATAACAGGGACTCGGTCACACCAGGCATTGTAGATAGACATTGTCGCATGCATTAAACCGACATTTGCATGCACAATCGCGGCCATAGGCCGTCCGGTTACCTTCGCCCAGCCATGTGCAATTGCGACGGTATGTTCTTCATGAAGGCACAACAGCATTTGAGGATTTTCGTTGCCCAGATGATTAACAAGGCTGTCATGCAGCCCACGAAAACTGGAACCGGGATTAAGCGCTACATATTCGACATCGAGAGCACGCAGCATCTCCGCGATCAGATCGCTCCCCCACAAGCCTGTTGTCTCGGATATGACAGGCCGCTCGACCTTTTCCATCTCTTCCTCCCGATTTTTTACTTTAGTTGGTGTTCTTTATAGTCTCCCATTTAAGTACTTCGATATCTAATATCATGTCAAACGGGTTTTCCGATGCTATCTGCGGCTCTGATCCTCGTGACGGAGCAATCTGCTTCTGTTTTTCCGTCTGGGTAGCTAAGCGGGACTTCCTGCTTGTTTGGGAGCGGATGGTGAGGCCGTCGCCGGGCACTTGAATGTGCACTGGAAAGAGGTGGTCGATAAATGCGCGGTTCGTGATGTCACTGCGACGTGCTGCCCTAGACGATAAACAGACCTGCTCTTACACGCCGCAAAACCCTGTCCCTTTACTGGACCAATGGCGGCTCCACCCTTGACCAAACTCCGTATCCGCAATCGTGCTCAATGCTACGAATGCGTGGCACTGTTTGAGGAATAAACTCTAAGAGCAGTCTGACATGCAGGAGAGGGAGTCGACCAGCCAGTATCTCGGTTCGGAGAGTCATTTCGCCTCGATGGCAGATGACTCACCTTGGTCAACAGTTTCAAAGCAATCTTGGCTATTGCCGGTATCTGATCTGAAACCGATACGCGCTATCACTGTCCGTCCAGACAGTTGTCTAGATATTGCCGGGTTGTAAGCAGAGCTGGCAATCCATCTGCGATCATGACATCAAGGGGTTTCGCCCCAAGAAACAGCGGCCCCTGATTGGGCAGCAATATCCAGGAGCGGGCGATCGGCGTGTTAAAATACAGCTCAAGGCTGCGATAGATGCCGATCAGTGCGCTCAGCCTGAGCATCTGATCGACATTGATCCGGCCGCGATAATTCGGGCGGCGCGCGCCGCGCCATTTGCCCGGGGACATATCGGCAAGGGCTGCCGCCTGACGGGCGGACAATGCCCAGTTGTGTGCAATATTGCGATAGGCCTTGAGCGCGACCGCAGTCGCTCTGGGGTTCTGGCTGAAGTGCGCTGCCGTGGTCCGTGCCTCCCGTTTTATCTCTTCTGCCCGTCAACAAGCTGGAAATGTCGTCCCGTTTCGCCCATCATACAAGGGTGACATGGGTCGAGAGTTGGATGCATGACAAGGGAGGTCCCTATGGATTCCACCAGCATCAATCTTTTTCTCTTCGGCACCGGGGCCTTTTTCGTCCTGCTGCTCATTGGCATAAAGATCGGCGAATATCTGGAAAAGCACCCGAAGCCGGACTGACCCTTTTCCCTGGGCGAAAGATAGGCGGCGCGGTGCGGCCTGGCCTCTCGGCGAGCCGATCGTTTCGGAGAAGCCAAAGCCCGCCGGAGATTGGCGAGCTTTGGCCATTGTCTGTCGGGGGAGGCTTAGAGCCAAACGGTGCCGACAGCCCAGAATTGAGATGTTGGGTGGAGAGGATACCCTGTCAAGCAGGCGGGCAATCGTTTCGGCTGTGAATTTGTCCGTTAAGGTCTTTTAACGGACAAATTCATCTACTGTTCGGCCAAGAAGAAAAGGCAGATGGCAGGGCCCTGTTTCGATCATCGGTGGCGCAAATAGGTGAATAGTGTCTTTTGGTTGATTATTTTTAAGTGAAGATTCGCTGAAGTTGTTTTATTCTGTGCTTTCAGTAGATTTCCAAGGAGCTTGATGATGACCAAGATCAAAGGAAAGAACGACGGTCCCGGTGGGCGCAACGAGCACTACGACGTTGGACCTCGTAAGAATGTTCCGCGTAAGCAAATAGTGAACGAGATTAAAAAAGGTCAGCATCCTGACGCCCATGTTGTGAAGATCAATGGTCGGGAATACGCGCGCGACAATCCTGATCGCTCGAAAAAAGACAATGTGAACCGTTAAGTCTCATTGCACATTCTGACACGAGTACTAAAGGCGAAATTGCTGCCGTTTAAACTCTGCTATTCTTCCGAGATGTTGGCCGAATTGAGGGCAGGAGTGCTACCCATGACAAAATATGTAGTGGGATAACCCAGTTGAAGCGGATTTTGTGATACCAATAGTTTTGGCACTTTCCAGCAAACCATTAACCACCTTTGCATAGCCCCCCTACTCTTAATTGGGGCGTGGTTGATCAAGCATTGACGTTTGCTTCTGGTCTAGAATGGCTCCCATCAAATTGCACAAATCGATCTGGAAGGTTTTTTCATACCTTCTGATTGGGACGTTCCTTTGGCAAATGGGGGGAGAGATGAGATCAAAACTAGTAAGTATTTCCGTAAAGAATGTCGGATGTATTGGCAGCGAGACATTGACCGTTAAGCTGGACAATATTCTTTGCCTGGTTGGTGCAAACAACGCCGGAAAGACTACAATCCTGAGAGCCTACGAGCTGGCGCACACGCCGAGTTCATTCGATTATGCCAAGGATCGTTGCAATTGGGCTCCCGAAGGTGAAGCGTCGGAAATTCAACTTGATGTGCATATCCCTGAGGGTATGGGCAATGTTGACGAGAAATGGAAATTTGATGACGGCAACGGTCTGCGCATCGTACGAAGTCGCTGGATATGGCCTGCAGATCGTGAAGGCATTACGCGTGAGACTTGGGATCCAGAGGTCGAGGACTGGGCAAGTGATGGTAAGGCCGGCGGGGCCGACAATGTATTCAAGTCTCGTTTACCAAAGCCAATGCGTGTCGGTTCTCTAGATGACGCGATCAAAACGGAAGAAGTGCTCCTCACTTTGGCTTTGAGCCCCATCGTGACCGAGTTAAAGGCGTCCGCGAAGGACGAGAATTCGGATCTGTTTAAAGCAAGACTGGCACTTGCCGATACAGTGAATAAAGTGGCTGTACCGCACGAAGCACGGATAAATGAAATCTCAGAAAAAGTGATGGGGAGCTTGCAAGCTGTATTTCCTGATCTCGGGGTAAAGCTGCAAGTGGAAATGCCACCACCAGATTTGAAAATTGAGACCTTACTTAAACAGGGATCAGGAATAAGGATCGAGGAGGCAAGTGGAAAGTCTCAGCTTACCCAGCAAGGCACGGGAGCGCGCCGAGCACTTTTTTGGTCGATGCTACAGGTCCATAACGAGATGGAGCGTGACAAGGAGCGTCGTACCGCTGTTGAGAAGGCTTTGATCAGCGAAGAAAAGAAGAAAACAAGAGATGAGGCCAAAATAGAACAGTTAGCTGCGACACTTGCTGCCTTAGACGGTACCGGAGATTTTCCTGCCGACGCGGAAGACCCTGCATTGCCCGGCTATATATTGCTCATGGACGAGCCGGAAAATGCGTTGCATCCGATGGCGGCCCGTTTGGCTCAAACGCATCTCTATGCACTCGCCAATCATCCAGATTGGCAAGTGCTTATCACAACGCACTCGCCTTATTTCATCAACCCGTTGGAAGATCACACGACGATCGCAAGATTGGAGCGGTCTGTCGACGGAAAATCGATCTCGCCGCTTATCTATGTAGCAGACCAGGTGTCGTTCTCCCCTGATGAGAAAGAAAACCTGAAGGCACTGCAATTGACGGATGTCAGTTTGGCTGAAGTTTTTTTTGGCAGTTATCCTATCCTGGTGGAGGGAGATACCGAACAGGCTGCGTTCCTTGGCTCTGTTCAGAATGAAGACTCCAATTTGAAGCGGAGTGCCAGCATCATTCGAGCACGAGGCAAAGCGATACTGATACCGCTCATGAAGATCTTGCATCATTTCAAGACAGACTTTGGGATTGTTCATGATGTTGATTGGCCTTTCTCCAAGTCTGGCGAGAGCCACAACCCCATGTGGACAATTAACAACTCTATTCGCGAAGCTGTTATCGCGTGTCGTCAAGACGGTATCAATGTTCGACATCGTTGGAGTATTCCCGACTTTGAACGGTTTCTTGGTGGAGAGGAGCTTGGCAAAGACAAACCCTATGAAGCCTACAAGGCTGTGACATCTGACAAAGCAGTTGGCGAAATGGTTCTTGACCGAATGATTGAGTTATACGTTGAAGGCTCACCGGATCCAGATGGTTACGATTCGCAGAAACCACATCTTGACCAGTTGCTCGAGCAGTTGTCGGAGTGGGCAGCGCAACATGGGGAAGATGGGAATGTGAGATTAACGGGGAGTCCCCAAGCTCAATCAGCAGGGTGACACGATCAACAACTCTTCTAGTTTCTTGCAAACAAAATTGGTGACGACACAAGCCTTAGAGGCAATCTGATGACCGAAAATGATACGGAGAAAATGGGGGGCTTCATTGCCCGCGAGCATCATAAGCTCCGCTTTACCGAACTTTGTGAGACCTTCTTTGCACGGCTCGTTTTGATGAAATGCCCAGACCCTAAACTTGAGCGAACAATAACTGTTCAGCTATCTCTCTGCGATTTCTTTCGAAAGGTCAGCAAAGAAGCGTTGGTGTCTAGTCTCGCAGCTGAAACGATTAGGCATACGCATAAAATGTCAGAACTTGTCGGTGATGCTCTGTCAGCTCTGACTGGAGTTGAAATGAGCCCCACAGGAGAAGAGAAAACCCTTCTTGAGCATTACCAAGATCATATCGCAACTCGACTCAAATGGCTGGAAACAGGTAGCGAGGTTGATGAGCTTGCTCCGTGTGTAGAGCGTGTTTCATGTGCGGAAGTTGATGGACTGCAAGTCTTTGACATAGCGGTCTGCCCGAAAGTTCTATGTGAAGAGGTTTCCAAACGTATCCCTTTTGCTTTGGAGCTTTCTTCAAAACTCCTCATGCTCCTTGCGACAGCCCAGAATCGACCCGGAGATTCTGGGCCGCGTATAGATTTCAGAAAGCAGGTGGAGCTTCTCGTAAATCAATTAGACGAACGGTTTGATACGACGGGAGAAACGGAATTCACCCTGCTGTCTAATAGAATTCCCTTTAGGTGGGCGATCCAAGTTTTTGACAACATGGATTTAACAATGCTTGGAATTGGCACTTCGGGGTTAGAGGATAAAATTCTTCTACCATTGTTCCTAGAAGTGAACGGTTATCTTGATCTGATTGACCTTGATTTGGAGAGTGATCCCCGCGAGCGAAACGATGTTGTTGTTCGCTATTTTGTTCGGCGGCCAGCAAAACAAAATATCTTTGGTGCTGTGGATGCGGGACTTAGTCCCCAAACGAGATCTTTGCTGAATGAAACTGAGCTCGTTCTGTATCATCGTTTACATCAGCACGTACGTCAGGGATTAGTGTTTGGTGGGAAAGCCGAACTTGAGCAGTCGTTTGGTGCAATATGCTCAGGGCTTCTTCGAAGAGCCTCGTTTTGTATCGAAGAACCGAGTCTCATGAGAGAGCTAGCCGAAGTTTGGCTGGAGCAGCATAAAGACGAAAAAACTCTTCAGATTGAAGACAAGTTTTTTCTACCATTTATCTATGAGCGCCTGCGGAGTGAATTTGGCGCACGCGTCGTCAAAAAGCCGGAACGCTTCGGTGGAGAGGCAGACATACTGTTTGATGATTCAATCCCCATTGAACTGAAAGTACGTCGCGGACGCAAAAAACCAATAGATTTGGCCGATATTGAGAAAGCTTTCCCTCCAGGTGGGCAAGCTGCATCTTATGCCGCCATCTCGCGTTTGGGATTCGTCTTGGTTCTTGATCTCCCTGAGGAGGATGCATCGGTGGTAAGTTTGGAGAACTGCGTGACCACTCTTGAACGTCGATATCCCGAAGACGCTATGTATCCAACGTGTATCGTAGTGATTGTGTTTCGGTGTGTTGCACGAAGCCCGAGTAAATCACGTTAAAGAAGCCAACTGCTTAAATTGCGCGATCTCAAGGGATGCTGCAGAATGGCCGCGAGGACTCATGGCACCGACAGTCTTGGGATTATTCACGGGCCTTCCGCCTTTTCAATAACGTATGAAGCAGGCCAATTTCTTGGGCGTTCCTTTTCATTGTCTTTGAAGCGCTCGATGGCGGATATATGTATGAGGCTATCTGGTGGAATATGGCGGGGCTCCCCCCTAGGAAAATAAAACCGTTTCCACCAGATTTTTCGTTCATGCCATTCTTGGCGATGTGCGTTCTTGGGCAGAAATTCCAGAAGTCTCCAGCCGGTCGTGAGGGATGTGTGTAAAAGGCCATCAGCCGATGGTTTGGTGTATTGGCGCGCATTGACCCTTGGGTGGCCAAGTACGATATGGTTGACCATTTGTGTGCGAATTCTCAGGCCCCTGTTTCGTGCTTGCGCTAGCATCCATCGTAACGGGAACTTGGACAGCGCACTTTCTTCTTCGACAAAGCCGCCGCCGATATCTGAATGACAACCGTTGAACCAGACCTCGCGCAGGTCTTGCTTTGTGTGATTAGTGGCCTGTGAATATCGGTTCGGTTGGAACTTCTGACTGTTCGCCCAGTTTTTCAGGCGGAACATCCGGCGGTATTCATGAATAGCCACGGCATGGCGAACCACCTTGACTGCCGGATTTATCGAGGCGAATGGTAGTTCTTCAAGGTGGAACTTTGGAAAGATGCTGAGCCATACCGGAACGATGACTGAGGACACCGTATCCCAAACGCCAAGAAACTCGATCGGAACCTGAGCATAGGGACGCACGATCTCGCGAAACTCATGGGCGGTAGCATAATTACTATCCTCTTTGGCATTTTTGTAGGCTTTAAGCGCATAGCCTGCAAAATTAGCCTGATGTTGGCGTAACAAACCTACAAGATAGATCATGCCAGCCAATACGCGAACCGTATATGCGCCTCTGCTAAAGCCAAACAGATATATTCGGTCGCCCTCACGGTAGTTTTCTACCAGAAAGCGGTATGCTGCCAATACGTCGCGATCCAGACCTTTCCCGGTCGCCATTTCAAAAGTGGCATGGGCCTTTTGCCGCCACTTTCCCCAACTGTCTGGCATTGCAACAGTGCCAATTCCCGGTTGGTAAAAGACCAGCTGCTGTTCACTCTTTTCTGCGATCCGATAGAGCTTAAGCACATTGGAAAGCTGCTTGCCAATTTCGTTGGTGGTGCCATCGCAACAGACAACAAGATTCCTGCCTGGGCCGACGCTGGAGCGCGACATGCGCGTTTTGGATGGGGTATCTGTCATGGCCTAACCTGACGCTGTGGCGATTTTTCTGAAACGTGGGAGCTCCGATAGGATCTCGAACAGTTTCAAGTTGTTCCTATGTGTTAATTATGAAAGTATATTCTATCTTTGGTTGCAACTATTTATACTTCGGAATTCACATAAAACTTGCACTGAGCTGTGAAGATGCCGCACGACCTCTCGCAGAATTCTGACCACGAGATTCCCGAAGACCTAGAGTGGTTGTTGGGCGCATTCCGGTTGGTAGACTTGCATGACTCAGCGCATGCTGTGGGAGTACCTGCGCAAGATGTCGTACTAGCACGCCCTGGCCGTGAGTTGCGCGGACTTTGGCTTGATGTCGCATTAGAGCTCTTTAACTATTTAACCGTTTCAGATTTTGAATCGCCAGGGGCATTTATTCCGATAGATCCCTTCATTGATCAAATCCAGCAGCGCCATCCTGAACTCGGCGTGACGGATGTGCAGTATGTCGTAAGGGTCTTGGCACGACCGACAGAGGTGCATTTCCTCTCGGGGCGAGAGGAAGAAATCAATCCAAAATCATTCGTTACCAAAGATACCGCACTGTTGGAGCGTTCGAGGTCTGGCGGGCTCGTGAGGCTCAGTGCGCGAGGGCATCAAACTGTTCAGATCGCTAAGTCCGCCAAAGAATGGATTTATACTGGAGATCTTAGTGATGGTGTCGTCAAAGCGTTGAGGTTGGGCGATTTTGGTAAAATGATCGCCCTTTGCGGCCAGATGGTCCGTAGTATTAATCGTGAAGCTGAACAGCTGGTTGCAGCAACCGAGCAACCGGGTTTTGGGCAACTGCGGCGTTACTATCTTGAGAACCGAGGTGCCTATCAGGAAACCATAGAAGGAGCACTCAAGACGCTTCTTGAGGTGCGCGAACACCTTGCCACGACATCCTGCGCAGAACGATTTCAACAATATACCGAAAAATATGGCGAGGGTGCTGTGCTGTGGGACCAGATCCGTCGTGCACCGCGTGAACTGGCGCAGTCACTCGAGGGGTTCTTGAAGCGCTTTCTTGAATGTATTGACAGAATGCAAGACCGCGGCGCGGTTATTGCACGCCACGTTGACTTTTCAAGGCTGGCACTACGTTTTGCGTATGACCCTTTAAGCGAAGCAGAAATGATGGGCATGGTTGATTTGCTGATGCCGCAATTGCCGCGGACGGTTGCACCTCATCCGGTGGATTTTAGAAACTTTATCATCAGCCGGACAACCAAGACTGAATCCAACCGAGTTCTCCTACCGCCCGCAGACGAAAATCTCTCACTTAAAGAACTCAAGTGTATCGATGCTTATGCCAAGCGCTTCGAACAGCGACTTGCAGAAGGACCTCTGCCGTTATCCGAGATTATTATGAATGGTTGGGTTGAAGAGAGCTCGATACGCTTAGTTGAGGAGTTGATATCAGATTTTAGTGCTCCACCCTTCTTTCAAATTGGACAAGTTCGTGTAGCGGTAGCGCTTCATGATCAAGTGAAGTTGTCGCTCGTCGATGGTGATTTCAGAGGTAACGATATCGTTCTTGTAAAGTGCGAAGAGGTGCCGAGTGATCGATGATAACCTCGGGCATTTGCTGACATTTATGTTGCGTCACAGAGAGGCGCGTCTTGGCTCAGGAACACGGAAAAGCCACCCGGGGGAGCTGGATGTTGCAAAGGCGTTAGACGATCTGGACATTCAGCAATGGGATGTTCTTGGAAAACTCGCTGAGGCATTTGGGTTTAAACTTGAAATTGTTGAAGGTGGTCCGGGACGCCCGGAAATCGGCGAGCGTACATTCCTGTTCTTGCGCAACCCGCAATCAGGAATGCCGGAGTTTGGTGGGAGCCATAGCGCGCTGGAGGCGATGAAGCGTCAAAAGAACGAAACCCAACAGACGGCGAGGACGTGGTGGATATTCATTTGGTCGCATCACATGGCCCTACTTTATGATGGAAGATCTCTAACTGAGGTTTCCCGCTTTACCGGGGCGGATTTTAGAAGAGAGCATCTGGTTGGATTGGTTATGTCAGGCATTGACACTTTGTCGAGAATTGACGTCGCCCCGGACAAACGGGCGATCTTTGCACAAATACTCCTTGAGGTGGATCCGCATCGAGAAGTTCAGATCAGGGTCGACTCATTTTTAATGACCATGACGGAAGCGGGATTGCTAGAGCAAGTTGGTGATGATGTTTTTCGGCAAACTCTCCTTGCGGCTAAAGAAGCCGCACATTCTGTCGAAATCGGTTTGGGTGACTTGTTTGAAATCCCGCTAGAAGACCCAGTTGAAGGAACCCTGAACCTTGCGACAGTGCAGGATCCAAATGCCAATATTGTGGGCCAATCGGATTCCGAGGAGTTTGATTGATGGCTTTGATTGGTGCGTTTGAGACGTCAAATTTCCTGAATATCAAAAAGGCCGGGAAGCCATGGAGGCCAAGGTTTCGCGCAACGCGTTTTCGATTTGGAGGATTTAACACAGCCGTCCAGATGACAAACGGGAAAGGCAAGACCTCTATCGTGTCAAGTGTGCTGGGTATTCTCTCTTTGGACGCTCGTCTATGCAAACGCATGAAGGAACGGATGGCACCGGAAAGTGCGGGTGTCTGGAGCCATGTTCGTGTTGAATTCATTGAGGTGGATATTCATCAGCCGGTCTATATGCATCGCGCATTTGGAGAGGATTTACCGGGAAAAAGAGTCACATTTGGCGCGTGCGGGTATGCCAACGGAGACGTCATATACTACTACTACCCCCGTGATTTGGATGCGGTACCGATTTCTCGCCTGTTAGACGATGGGGCAGAAGAGCTATATGCAAATTCTGAAGTCGAGGCTGCGATAAAAGCTATCCCTGGCAGTAAATGGAATGTGCGCCCAAGGAAGGATCGCATTGAGTGGCGATCCCTAGTTTACGCTTATATGCCCAAAAATGTTCTCGAGCGAAACGTCAATCATATTTTGCGTGGAGCTGGCGATCATTCCGAGCCGTTATTTAAAACGGAAAGAGTTAAGGGCAGGGACTTTGGCACCAGCTTCTTCTGGCAAAATATAGCGCCCGAGCTCATGGCGGGTCCGCGCATTCGAGAAATCATCAATGGGGCAGACGGGGATTGGAGCCAAGAAAGCCCATACTTCGAAGATAACGTCAGTGCCTCGGGTAGAAAGCTCAGCCGTACAAAGCGACAGCAGCGGTTGCGCGAGACGGAACTAAAGGAGCAAGAGGCAACGCTCAAAGACTTACAGCCTCTGGCTGATATGGGGGACGCTCTACAAAAAGCGGAAAGACAGCTGAATGAACGTATGTCTGTTGTGGCGCAAACTGTAGTCTTGCTACGTGATCTCGTTGACGAAAATCCGCTGCCAGGTTTGTTGCGTTCACCAACAACGACTATTGAGAATGAACTGGTGCGAGAGGTACTCGCCAATGTCGTCTGGGTACCAGCCCTTGAGGGCTCAAATACCGAAGGTGCACCCGCCCTATGGGGAGCATATCTGTTTAAAAAGTTCGCCACCGATCCCGAATTTAATTATAGACGATTCCTAGAAAATGTGCTTGGCGTGAATTATGGGAAGAAGGCGCGGCAAGTTATTGAAAGTACACTGTACATTGGGGTCGACTCGGGAAAACCTGTCAAACATAGTGGCGGTAAAGAGCCGACATGGTTGGTTTTAGGTGATCTGCTCAAAGTGATAGAGCGACATGATAGCTGGAGCATTTCAAAAGCCGCACTGATCGAGGCGATCAATCATGCGTTTGATATTCTTTCCAGCCAGATGGACTCCAACCCTCTACGCAAACACAGATCTGAAATCGAAGCAGATGCACATCATCTGTCGGAAAAATCAATTCTGCTCGCGCAAGAGTTGGCAGACACCCAGCAGCGTCTCGATCGCCGAAAACTCGAACATAAAGAATCTGAGGATTTACGCCGGTCTTACAATGACATGGTTGAGCGAGGATTCTCTGCTGAAGAACTGTCTGCGCCGATCCGGACTGAAGAGAAAATCCTGAACGAAAATGATCGCCTGGACGCTGAAGTCGAAGATAAGGTCGGCAGAAAAGCAGAACTGTCCAAGTCTTTTGAGGCATTCCATCAGTTTGGAAGAAAACACGAAAAAGGTCTCTCTTGGTCTCCAATTGAACATGCGGATCAGATTCAAAAGAACTGTGATGCGGAGGGGAAAAGACTGGAGCAGTGCAAGCGCGATCTCAGCGAAAGCGAACAGTTGCTTAAGTCGAGCGAGGACAAATTAAATGCCTATAGGAAGCAGATCGACCAGCTTCATACTGAGTTGAAGAGGCTTGAAACTTTTGCGTCAGAAGACAGCGAATACACAGCTCTGTTTGGCGACCTTGAGCCCAATGACTCGTTTGAAGATCAACTACTTGACGCTTCGTTCAAGAGTAACAAAGCACTAGATGACGCACGGCGAAACCATCATGACCTTTCTGGTCTTAAACAATCGAGTTCGCTCTTTGAGATAGAATGCCCAGAGGCAGAGCCAGATACCTGGTTGGAATGGGCCCGTAACCAACGTGGCCAGTTGATCGTCGATATCGGTCACGAACAGGAAACTCAGACCACTTTACATCTCCAACTCAGAAGCCTCGAACACGCATGTGTGTCCCCATCTGGCGACGTTTTACGTGCGTTCTCGCTTCTAACTGAGGATCAAAGCTACAAATCGGTGAGCGATGTGATCCTTGAATGTATCTCCAGTGACACGGAACGCAAAAAGCTCGCGAGCCAATTCGGGGCGTTCCTTGCTGTTCCCGTTTTCAAGAATCCTAAAGATGCATTGGCTATGCGCCAGGCATTGGATAGAGAAGATTTGCAGGTTCCTGTTTTTCTTGAGGAAGGCCTCAAAGACTTTCTGAACAGGGAAACAAACGGGATATCCTGGGAAGGCGGTGTCTCGTCAGGTTTGATGTTGGGAGAGTATAACGATGTGATCGCAGCGCTCGTTGAACCGGAAGCACTTGAGCGTCGGAAAAAGCAATTGCGTGCAGACATTAAGTCAAGTGAAGCAAGGCTTGAGCATACTAGAGAAGAGCTTGAGCGCATAGGTGAGCAAAGCTCATTATCTTTGTCAGCAGTTGCTTTATCAGGTTTTAAAAACGCCGGTGGTGATCAAGCGATGGCCTCACTTGAGAGTTCCATCGTCGGTTTGGAAGAGGCGTCCGCTCTGGCAAAGCAGCGGATCACAAGACGAGCATTTACACTTATCTCCAATCGACGGGAATTCCTCAAAGCGGGCGGAGCTGAAAACCTGACGATCTTGAAGAGAGATTACCTATCACTTACGAATCAGATTGAAGAGTTAGAAGCCCAGCGTGAGCACCTGGGTGAAACCGTCGAACACAGGTCTGTCCAAAAGACTGCCGCTGAAGAGAAACTGTTAGGATTCACCTCACAGTTGGCAATGATTGAAGTTCTGAAAGAATGGCAGCGTTTACTTGATCAAGGGGAATTTGAGTGGCTCAAGCATGCTGAGGCTGAAATTGCAGCGCAAAAGGCGATTCTAAAGGAAAACCGAGATCGGTTGCGTGGCATTAATTTCGAAAAAGCCCAGAAATATGTAGATTGTCAACAGGACATTGAAAACATCAAGGACGAGCTTGAGGCAACGCAGGCAAAACACGAAGAACTGAGTGGTGCAGTTTCTCAGGCAAAAGGAGATGTAAACCTCCTGCGGGCAAAGATTGAGCGCGCGCTAGTTTTGGAAGGGCGGCTCGATCAGCTGGTGTCCGCAATCTGCTACCGTTATGTGGACGCCTATGGCTTCGTGCAGAATTTCAAGGACAAAGAAGGTGCATCAGATGGGAGGCTGGCACAGGACCCCTTGTTCCAGAGGTTCGAATTCATAAGAAGATACCTTGTTGATAAAGATAGATATTTTATCGAAGAAGAGGGCTTTATTGAGCATGTCAGCATGATTTGCGACGAGCTTGGAACTAAACGAAGTGAGGCCGAGCGTTTGGCTAGAGACGCGTTAAAGGCCGTGGAATCGGCACGTAAGGCTTTCATGACGGAAAAGGAAAAGCTCTCCAACACTGGTGAAGCAGATGACGATATCAAAGGTCCTATTTTTAGACGTATCGCACGCGCCGAACCATCTGATGTAAGGACTCTGGTTGACGAGATAAAGGGGAAAATCGATGATCAAAGGGAGCTTCTCGAAGCAATCCAGCGGGACGTCAAAAAGAATAAAGACAGCTTGATGAAGGTGTGGAAAACGCTTCTTGATGACGGCGTAAATGTACATCTTGGATATCTCAAAGAAGTCCTCGCAAAAACGCCAGATGCAACGTTCAAGATCGAGATTGAAACCGCTGCTCCCGAGCTATGGGAGAGTATTCTTGAGCAGGTTCTTGAAGAGATTGAGATAACCGAAGAGCGGGAAGCTAATACCAAGAGCGAACCAACTTCCGCGGAATTGACACGTAACAGAGCTCAAGCACGTGATCGAATTGCAAAAATCATTTATCCGCGGCTGTTTCCAGAAGCAAAAATTGCGGTGCAACACAACTCGATTGGGGGAAGGCCCTTTCCTTTTGACCGGGAGGGTGTGAGTGAAGGTCAATATGCGGCGTTGGAATTGTTGTGGACTGTAAAGCTCGCTGAATTTGCCTTTAAGAGAGACGCGTTAGAAAAGGGCTCGGCGCTAGGGCTGTCACCGATTCTAAGAAGGAAAGCTGAAAATGCGGCGCAGGGCATTTTGATAATTGATGGTCTGTTCTCCAATTTGTCAGATGAAAGCTTAATTGATCTGTCTCTCGGAGGTAGTCTGGAACTCCAAAGTAACCTTCAGATTATCGGCTTTATTCACCCTCCTCACTACCGGAACAATTTCGACATTTTCCCTCGTTTTATCGTTGGTAAGCCGGCAGGTGGCATCGGCGAGGACGGTGAGCACGTATGGACGAATGTCGATATTGAGCTCGGAAACGGGGCCAAATTGAAAATCAGGCCAGGGGAAGTGGTGATGGCAAATATGCAGGGCCAACGAAGACAGAAAGACGCTACGCAAAACAGGAATCAGGTTATCGACGACCTTTTCGATGATCAATCGGCAACGCATTAAACTCAATTCTTTGGGGCTTTAGGGCTGATATGAGTATTCTGTTGCAAGATGGTGATCTCGATATTGTGCGTGCCGCACTGCGATCAGGCACAAGAACCGGAACTATAAGGAAGTCGAGATTGTGGGTACTTCTCGAAGAGAGGTTACCTGAGCGCTTTGATACACCAATGATCATAGAGTCATTGCGAGAGCTCCAAGCGTTGGGTGAGCTTCGGGGCGTGTTCAGCCATGGTATGAGGCCCCTGCGCAACGTCCAACTTGATCTCAAACGAGAAGACATCCCTGCCGAGTATGCCCGATGGCAAGAGGTTATTGCGAAGTACCAAGATAAACTGAATGTTCCACAAAAAGCGGCACTACAGCGTGTCTCATCCTCAGTGTTGGAACTGTCCGAAGCTGATCAAATATCAATACTCGAAGGCTTGATTGCAATTTTCAACGATAAAGGGGTAAGTCACCGAGATCCATATATCACTTCGGCGAAACACTTGCTTGGCTCGTCCAAGGCTTTGGACACACTGGGTGCGCCAGTGGCTGAGGCCTTTGGGGTTGCCAAAGACGCCGGATATAATCGGGTTCAATATGTCCTGACAGCAGGTCCAAGACTAGAAGATGCAGATGCTATCGTTTTCATAGAAAATATGGCCGCATTTACTGCCTTTTCTCAGTCTCCGTCTAAACGTTCGATCATTGGAATCTGTTCATTCGGGTACGGCATCTCGTTGGAAAATCTTGGCGAGAGATTGCTGATGGGTAAGGTCGTGTCTTGTCCTGTGGACAATACGCGCCAAGAGTTGTCCACCCTCATCAAAAGCGATAAGACCAAACTATTCTGGGGGGACTTGGATCGAGAAGCGCTCAGAATCTTTGAGAAGCTTAGATACAGGATTCCCGAGCTGAGATTGTCTGCTGCTTACGGCTATATGATCGAGGAATTTGAGCGCCGTGGTGGTCACCCCTATGGAGCGTTCTCAGGAAAAAGCGGCCAGCAGCGGACCGCATCAGATGCCTCAGATAAGCTCCGTTTGATTATGGACCTTGTTAGATCTCGCGCATTTGATCAAGAAGCCGTGTGTGATCCTTGGTTAGGGGACATTGTTGGTGACGTTTGGGAATGAGCCGACAGGTTTCCGAGAAAAGAATTTATCCTTCAACAAGATCTAGTTGGCAGTTGCCCCCGCATGGAGGAAACAGTCTTGTGTTTGGCACATAGCTATTATCAAATGTCAGTAGCAAATGCCCAAGTTGAGTGGGAGAGCGTTTACGCGCTTCAGCAGTCTCCAGCTTGTGATCCCAATCTTCATCTTTATGGCGGTCGATAGTGATTTGTCGCGGATGATAAAAAGTGTTTTGGGGACCATAAGAATAAACAATGCGATTAAAGCCGCAGTAGTCTGGGCCTGGAACTCGCCTAAATCGCATATCTGCACCGTGATGTGGTGCTACAAGTGCAGTAAAAGCTGTAATAGCTCTACTCAGACAATTGGGTATAACGTTGTATCTGGCATCGCCCGGGAGCAATATACGCCTATCCAGAATTTGATGAGTTGCGATCAAAGCTAGCCCAGAATGATTCCGTCCTCGCCCCTGGCATTTGATCAATTCTACAGAACCTACACGTATGCTTCCTATATTATTTGGATAAATCAGTAATTTTCCTTTGCTGTCTATGTTGGCGGCTAATGTGCGATGCACAGCTCCTAATGTTTGGCGTGGTACAATCCAAGTATGTTGAAGAATGCCTGAGTCTCTCTGAGCCGATGACCAGTGATCCCAATCCCAGTGAGATAGAATTACTGGCTGCTTAAGTGATTTGCAGAAGTGACGCAGTTTGGTCGGAAAGGTCGATTGGTTAGCCAGAGCTCCTCCTCCAAAGTCAAAGTACAATGTTGGAGCTGGGGAATACACGTTTCTAAGCAGTGCATTACAGTTACCCTGACCAACATCGTAGACCGCTACACCTTCAACCGAGTTGCACGAGGGATTGAGGGTCTTCTTTATATCACTCACCGTCGCATCTTTAATGTCATCGAGGTCAAAGCAGTCTCCGAGACTTTTTTCAAACTCAGCAGATACTCTTTGAGGTGACGCTATCACCCTTGAAACTGGAGGAGAGAACAGGCCAAAATATTGATCAACAGGGATGCCATCGTTCGCAAATTCTAGAAGATACCAGTTACCTCTCTCCTCTATTTCATCTGTTGGGGCATCTATTTCATGTCTCAGTGAATCTAGCTCATCTGTTGAGACATATTTTCCAAAGAGCAGGCTTCTTTTTCCCACAATGATCGATATGGGCGCTACCTTAAACCAGTTTATTGAAGCATCTTGGTGTTTTCGTTCAGAACGATATTTTTTCCAAGTACGGTTGAACCAGTCTGCGTCAACAGTATCAAAATATACATATGAGTCGGATTGTGAGCCTACCCCGTCGAGAGACTCAATTTTATCGAGTTTTGCGTAAACGGCTCTCGGTTTTTCAATAACCGGATCCCCTGAAAAAAAGTTGTTGAACACGGTTAGCCTCCCAACCTTGGATACGGTTGTTAATTTGATGCATCTAATTTAATTATGCAACTATTGGTGTATATTTTGTAACAGGATAATAGATCAATGAGGACATAAAGTCTGACGTCATTGGTCAGAGTTCATAAACAGATTATCGTTTCATTTTCCCATTGAAGTTTTGATTTTAGGTCAAAAATTATCAATTGTTCTTGGTTTGTTTTTTCTGTTACCGTCTTTTTCTAACGATTTGCTCTTAATACAGGATTCGGAACGATCGAATCAGGTAACTCCTTTCTCGAACTCGCCAACCGGGCGGGACGCATTATGGATCAGGCGCTGGCACCTTCAACGCGCACACGGTATCTCGCATCCTGGCGACGATACGAAGCCTGGTGTGCGGCCAAGGGCATTGAAAAGCCAAATTCCGACCCTAAGACGATTACGCTCTTTCTGACAGAGCGCTCAGCCAAAGTGGGACAAAGTGCTCTCGAACAAGATCTCGCGGCCATCCACTTTATGTGTGCGATGAACGGTCTGGAGTTTAAGGATCCTCGAAACTATTTGCGTCGTTTCATGCGAGGTATTCGCCGGGAGCGAGGTCATGATCCCAAACGCAAACGCATGATCGCTCCCGTGTTATTGGGGCAAATGCTGGATCATTTGCCAGAGAACGGTCCAAAGGCGTCCCGGGATAGGGCCGCTTTGCTGATCGGATTCTCTCTGGCATTAAGGCGCTCCGAGATTGTTGCAATCGGTTGGGATGACATTGTTTTTGAAGATGCTCACCTGATCGTACGTCTGAAGCCATCAAAGAACCACAGCGATGCCGTCTTCCAGTGGATACCCAAAGTGCCGTCGTCGCTTTGCGCCTTTAATGCGATGGAACACTGGTACCAGTTGAGTAACAGACCCATTGATGGTCCCTGTTTTCCTGCAATCCGCGATGGAAAAATTCAAAAAAGAGCGGTTTCTGACCGCTACATAAATCGTCTGGTAAAGCGATTGCTGTTGTTGTGTGACAAGGTTCCCCAAGAGTTCGGCGCACACTCACTACGAAGCGGAATAGCAACAACTGCGCATTGGGAGGGTCTCTCGGATGCGGATATCCGCAAGATTACCCGCCACAAAAGTACCGGTGGCCTTTTACCTTATCTGCAGCCCAAAGATGGCCTGTTGCATGAACAGATTTTTCGATCTTTCGATAATGAAGGAGGACGCGCAGGATCGAGAAAATAGTTTGTTAAGCGCACAATATATTCTGTCGTCTGGTGTTGCTTTCAGACACGGGACACCTGATGAATTTGGTAAAACACACATGTTGGGGGTCCATGTCTGATCGCATCCCGTCTATTGAAACACCGCAACTGCGTACTGCTCCTTTTAGAACCCCCCACATTCTTCTCGATGTCGTCGGTTTCACACATGATCCCATAGAATCTCCAAATCTTGGCTATCGTGCAGACCAGATTTGGGGTCTCGCCAAATTTGCGCCTTGTGAGGACGTTTTTCCGACATCGAAGAATAAATCGGGAATTGATGTTGTTACGTATCTGGCTGCTCGGGCGCAAACCGAGAGCTGGGTTTACCGCAAGTTTCCAGTGCGAGAATTCGGATTGATGAGAGAGGGGCGTGTTTGGAATAATCGCATTCACTCACCTATTCCTGATCTGGAAGTCTTCCATGCGACTCTTGATCCCAAGACTGCGCGGCTTGAGTGGCTCACCCATAGTATAGACCACTATCAGTGGATCAATATTCCAGACAATCTGGAGAAGTTTGGTCCATTAGAACTTCCCTCTCCCCGATTACTCGTTTCCGGTCGGCTAAAGGGGGCAGATCACCAAACACAATTCATTATGAGTTGTGCAGATTTTCTCTGGTATCTGACTGGATATTGTTCTGAGCTGTTAGTTGGCCTGATGAACGGGAAAACGCAGCCCGTTGTCGAACGGTTTTACCGTGAGCCATTTGAGCTTGAGCATGGGCATATTCGAATCTATCCAAAAAACTACAACGCTGGCGCCAAATTTGCGGCGGCGATTGAGTTGGCTAACATTTTATCAATGGGAAAGAATGCGGAAGCATTTTTGGGGCAATGTGGTTCGCTGATTTTGAAGGGGTTAAGCCCGTATCGTTGGCCAATTTGTCCACCAAGATTGATTTTGCCATTTAGCGATCCGTTTGAAATCAAGTTCGCGGGCTTCTCAGCAGGCCTTACATCTGACATTCGCCTACCTCTGGAATATGACATCACCGAAAGCTCCCATGCGATTAACGTTCTTCAAATTCAGAGAATTAGAGCGTTGCGCTTGGCATCTACGATTCAGGTCGTTGTTCCGGCAAAGCCTGAGAAAATGGCGTTTGAAACGGAAGATGGAGTATTTTCAGTCACGAGAGCCGGTGGGCAAGAGATCATCGGTGTAACGTCCGAGCCGGCTGATCTGGGGTTTGATGGGGAAACTCTGAATCTGGAAGCCAGTGACTTTGTTCCGCCAAACGCAGACATTCGCATTGAAAAGCACTTGGAAGAGCTGGAGCAAAACCAGATAGGTCCAAAATACCAGTTTGTTGAGGGTGATGTTGCAAGCGGGTCATTTGCGGAGCCCTTCTCGAGCGGGACTTTGCACTCAACACTGGAGTTTTCTCCAGATGTAGACATCGAAATAGCGCAGCAGTTACGCAAACGAAAAGCGACGGTCGCGCGTGACCTGTTCGGTTGTTCACCGAAAATCCCTTTACCTTTTCACCTCGTTGAATTGGTGGACGATGGTCAAAGTGAAGAGCTGCGGCCAGAGCCAGGTGGGGATCCGATCGATTACCCGTTACCTGATTTGGCAAGAGCTTTGGCAACTCTCCAGAGAAAAACCGGAAATCGAATCGCAACACTCGGAGATGATTGGATTCCTGTAGCTGACGGTAAATTTGCTGTAATTGAGTTTCCGAGTACACGCGAATGGCCGGGATGTATTCCACTCAGAAAGGCTGGCAACGGCCGAAATTTACTGGTGATGGTCTGTCGGGTGCCCAACCGCGGAAAATTTAGTTATTTGATGTTTATTGAGCGAAGATTGCGCAACGGCCTCTATGAAGGACGCCCAGCATTTGTCGCTCATCCAGTCACTTTGTTGAAGCTTCCTGTCCGTTTGATTAGGGATATTCTGTATTTCACGATGCGGGCGGACCACGAAGTAGACGGGATGAACGGTTGGCCTACCACGTTAGATTTGTTGAGTACCGTGAACTGCTACGCCAAAAGATTGGAACGTGACGATCCCAAGCCTGAAAACATGCCCCTGATCATTGAAGAACTTTTGCAGCTATCCTAGTTTGGAGAAAATGTCAGGTAACGTGTGGCGGTTTCGCTAAGTGCCGGATGCGGATTTTTTAAATCTTTAAGCAGGAACGAATGCCAGCAATCTGCACGCATCGCATATGCAATAAGCCGCCATGGCCAGTCTTGAAGTGCCCGGCCGACGATGGCCATGAGTTTGTGTCTATCTTCACAACTGAGGCTCTCCAGCCTTTGCGATTTTTGTTCCCCTTCAAAGCTAAATTCGGGGCCGCCTGACATTTCTCGTATGACTTCCCGTAACCTTGCGACACGAGGTGCTCGATGATGCAATATGCTCATGAGGTCATAAA
Source organism: Thalassospira sp. UBA4513 (assembly GCF_002388495.1). Taxonomy (NCBI): domain Bacteria; kingdom Pseudomonadati; phylum Pseudomonadota; class Alphaproteobacteria; order Rhodospirillales; family Thalassospiraceae; genus Thalassospira; species Thalassospira sp. UBA4513. The sequence continues at coordinate 26,286 of NZ_DGMR01000012.1, read as the reverse complement.
CGAGTTTGGCATACGATTGAGGGGATGGCATCGGTACATCCCAGAAAAGTGTTCCTGTACGAAAACCCTGTTCGAGCCTTTTCTGCAGTCTTTCTGCATGACTGTCTATTGGTAAAGCTTCAGCTTCCCGGCGATCAAACCCGCAAGAATGACAGGTATGCCAAGGACTGCGATGAAGACATACAGGCTCGCCGCACTGCCAACATCGATCATGCAGTCTTTGAGAATGGATTGTGCATTGAGTAATGAACACAAGCCGCCACGACAATCGGTAGTAACCCTCATCAGCCAAACATTGAGGGCAGAAGGCTTGGCCATATTTACGATGGGTTCTGTGATAAACTCCCAGAACTGTAATCATCTGCTGCACATTGTTCGGCTTCAGCATGGGAAACACGCGTCGTTCCAAAAGATGGATGGTTGTTTCGGCGGCCGCTGAAATTGGCGTGCCTGTCAGACGGGCAAGGTCGCAGACAATCTGTTTATCTGTTGGTCGGTCAGTATCCCGTGTAAAAAAATGCTGATGCTTTGACAGGAAATGGCAGAAGGTACCGACAGGTATGCCGTTTGCGTTCGCGACGCGGATCAGCCAGCTTGTGAAAGACTCATCGACTTGAGGCTTTGGGCGAACCGGTAACATGGTCATTTACCCGGCAATTTGTTCGGCTTCTGCTTTGCGGCGTGAAGGTGATGTATAGTCCGCAATTTCAAAATGATGTGGTTTGAGATGAGCGGAACTTTCATCAAGCGCAATGAAAGTCGCTTCTTTCACATACGAAACCATCTCTCCAACGGTCCGTTCTGAAATTGTTAGAATGGTCCTCGCCAGTTCAGATTTATGCAGGTTCGATGGCTCTGGAAGTGGCAAAGTAGATTCGAGAAAATAGAGAAACCTTCGATAATCCTTTCCGTCTTTCCATTCAGGAAGGTTATATGGCTTGAAGCGATTAGCCAGCTGATCATCGGTTTGGATGGTCCGGATGGCTTTCTTGGTGCCGGCACAGATAAAGGAAAGCCTAAGCTCATTGCTCAGAAAGCGCAGCATATTGAGGAACTGACGCTGCTGGGTAAATTTGCCCTCCGAGATGTTATGAAGTTCATCAATAATGATGAGGCGCGTACCGACGCCCTTAAGAACGTGCAGTACCTGGCTTTCGAGATTTGCTGTTGTATCGCTGGGTCGGTGAACAGCTCCAACTTTATCGAGGACCTGTTTGTAGAATCGTCGAAGTTCAGGCCCTGGTGGCATCGTGATAAAAATAACCGGGATTTGGTCAGCTTCTTCCTCTGGAATTGAGCGACGCGGATGACGGCTCAGAGCTTCCTCCAAAATCATGGTTTTCCCATTATTGGTTTCGCCGACCAGCATCATGGATGGCATGCGGTGCGTTGGCGGGTGCTTGATCATTGCTTCGATCTTTTCAAGCATTCGATTGCCAGTATCGTAAGGGAACCATTTAGGGGTGTTCAGCCAATGAATCTGTTCGTCCCGTGATGCCTCCAGATATTTTGCCGCTTCACTATGAAGGTGCTCAGTCATCGAATTTTGATCTCCGATTCAATCATTGAGGGATCGAATTCAAATTCCAGATCGTCATCGGATAGCGTCTCCCGAGGCTCGGTCGGAGCAGGCTTGGCCGCGTGCGTTTGCGACGCATGAGGATTCATGCGGCGCTTTTCGGTTCTACGCTGCTTTTTTGCCTTCTGAGTGGAAGCCACTGACTCTGCGATGCGGTTCTGCATAGCTTCATAACCGGCAAAAATACGCCCTTCATCGACCTGGTCTTTACCCTCTCGCCGCATCCTATCCTTGATATGTCTGAGCTCCCAAATGCTCATGGGAGGCTGGCTCGGGTCGCGATAGGGAAGCTCATAGTATGTCTTGTCTTCTGGGTGATAGAGATACAGCGTCGAAATATCTCTAGGGTCGCGTCGAAGTTCAAACTTCCGCTTGTCCCCATCAAACAATATCTGTCCCAGAATGTCAGAATAGTAGTTGATGCCGTCAACACGTACGCCATATCGCTGAACGGTGCGTGTCATGACAGGTAGAAAATCGATCAGGAATGTTTTTTGATTGCTGGGCAAACGTGGGCGCCGGACAATTGAACGGGGATCATTTTCACCAAAACCCTGTTCGAACTTTGCAGCGGGAGGCATGCCAATACCTTGGTGGAGCCTCTGATTGTAGACGTTAACAATAAACTCCAGAAGGTAACCTTCCAACTCCTTGAGGGTCATACAGGCTCGTCCCTGGGAGTCGTACTCGCCCCGATGATGACTGCTGGAGAAAGTCGTACCGGGAATATTATGGGATCTATGGTTCAGCGTTTTGATGAAACGCTCAATCACAGCACCAAATTGCGGTGCTCCTTTAGGACGATAGTCAAGGGAAATACCGTGTTGATCGCAGCCTCGTTTGAAGGCTGCGCTATGGAAATCTGAGCCGTTATCGACGAAAATTTTCTCCGGAAGTCCCTGCATTGACCAATTGCCCGAGATTTTATGTTCACGCAGCAGTTGCTCTTTGGGTAGGACAGCTTGTGTCAGACAGAGGGCGGTAGATAGTGAGCTTGGCGCTCCGAAAGAAAGATAAAAGCCCGTGCAGGCGCGGCTGTATGAATCGACGGCCGACGTGATCCAGGCTCTATCAATTCCTTCGCGTTCATTAGGGTCAACAAGAGTAATATCGGTCGGGGTGTGGTCGATTTGGGCTTGTTCGAGAGGACGAGTTGCCGTGGTTGCAGAACCCTTGTGTGGCTCAAAAAGATGTTTCGCTTTCTTTTTAGAATAGCGATGTTCTGTCGCTATGAAAGCCGGGACGTCTGCAATTCGACGATAAATGGTAGGTTTTGAAGGAGGTGAAAGTTTGGCTTTGAAACACTGCAACTCGACTTCTTCGACAACACGTGCCCGTATCGGACGCTCTTTTGTCAGATAAAGGTTTTTAATTACATCAGAGATAATTTTTTCGACGTCGGGATGGAGGCGTTGTTTGGTCTTGTTGCCTCTGTTAAGGCCAACCACAAGACTCGAAGTCTGATGATCCTTCCTGAAATTTTTTACCCAGCGGTAAAACGTCGGGACACTGCAATTCAATTTAGCAGCAAAATCTGCAGCCAGTTCTTTGGTCGGGCTGGCAATTTCAAGCCATCGTTCAATAACTTGCCGACGTTCGAGCGCGCTATCCCAACGCTCGTCGTCAATTTTGTCTGGCTGAGTGTTTTGGAATGTCAAATTCCTAGCCTACGCAAAAGAAACATAACGATATCGAAACTATAATAAATAGATCGATAAATCAGCATCTAATCTACTTTCATCATCGGCAAAAAGCTGATGTGTCGCAAGCATCTTGAGAACTTCTGTGTGAACTTGTTCCTCAGAAAAATTGTGAAGAGCATCTGTGATTTGCCGGATTGTCGCAACTTTGTGCTGCTGGACAAACAGGTCAATTGCAGATTCTACCGGAGTATCAGAATCCAGAAAGCGATAGGGCAGGAGCTCACGAGCACGTTCAAGTTCTGATGTTCGGATTTCTTTTTCGGTGAAGACGCTAAAGGACCAGCCTTTGAACTCGGTCCATTGTTTTGCGTGCTTGAATTTTTGCAAAAGGGTTGGCTGATTTTTACCATCAAGGTCGGAAGTGTATTTGATTTCCACCAGCATGGTGTGCAGGCCAGATTCCGGCCGCTCCAACTCATGACGATAACGCGTGATTAGAAAGTCGGGCGTGTAGGTTCGTTCTTTGCCCAGGTCATCCAGATATCTGATGGTGACCGGCTGAGCTTCGATTGAAAAAACACCCCTTCTTCCGGTCATCAAGATAGCAAAATCGCGTTCCAGTGACGATTCGAAGGGTATTTGTGGTTGGTCAGGGGCTACTTTTAGTAAACCCGTTATTGATCGGTCGGTTGGCCGAATTTCACGTGCGCCGCGTGTTTCAGCGGAGATGTCATCAAGGATTTCAAAAAGACTCTCAGCAAGGCTGTAATTTTTGCCGAGTCTCATATTTTGTGTTTCAGTCTCATATTTAGTGAGCCAATCCACCCATAAGCCTTTGTTTTTACTCATACCTGTAAGTCTCATATTTTATGTTTCTTTACAGGCGGCCATCGGGTCAAGCCGGGCGAGATTTCGCTGGCCCATAATGGCGTTCTGTTTTTGGATGAATTGCCGGAATTTCAGCGCAATGTATTGGATGCGCTGCGTCAGCCGCTTGAAACCGGGCAGGTATCGGTTGCACGCGCCAATGCGCATGTGACTTATCCGGCGCGCGTGCAATTGGTCGCCGCGATGAACCCGTGCCGGTGTGGTTATCTTGGGGATAATGAACTTGCGTGCACCCGCGCCCCGCGTTGTGGCGAGGAATATCAGGCACGGCTTTCAGGGCCGCTTCTGGACCGGTTTGATATCCAGATTGAAGTCCCGGCGGTGAAGCCCGAAGACCTTGATTTACCGGCCAAAGGCGAAACCAGTCAGGCGGTGCGCGAAAGGGTATTTCTGGCGCGTGAGTTGCAAATGTTGCGATATAAAAACGAAAACATATCGACCAATGCGCTGGCCGACGGTGAAGTCCTGCAGGAGGCCGCTGCCCTTGATGCCGAGGGCCGTGGATTATTGCAGGATGCAGCCCGCCAGATGAAGTTATCAGCCCGCGGATATCACCGGATACTGCGGGTGGCGCGCACCATTGCCGATCTGGCCGGAAGTGCGGCGGTCAAGCGCGGCCATATTGCCGAGGCACTGAATTACCGACAGATGGTCTATCGGCGCTAATCCCCCCTCACTGGGCGACCCGGGTGTGATCATATGCGCGACAGGCCGTTCTGTTTGCGGATGATGTTGATCAGGCCGCGCAAACCCGGATGATTGTTGTGGCGGCTGCTGTAATACATGTGGAAGGGATCATCAGATGATGCATGGTCTTCCAGCACGATTTCAAGCTGTCCGCTGGCAATCTCATCTGCAATGCGCGATTCCAGCAGATAGGCCAATCCAAGCCCGGCCTTGGCGGCCGAGATCGTGGTTGCCGTGTCCTGAATGGTGATGTGGCCCGGCACGCGGTAGCTTTTCTGATCCGGGCCAATGCCAAGTTCCCAGGGAAAAGGTGAATTATCGCCCAGAAGAAGCTGCAGGCATGTGTGATTGCGCAGATCTTCAGGGGTATCGGGTTTTCCGTGCCGCGCAAGATAATCCGGTGCGCCGGCCACGACCCAGCGCTGGGGTCCACTGAGTGCGACGGCAACCATGTCTTCGGGGACCAGATGGCCGAACCGGATGCCGGCATCATATCCTTCGGCGACAATGTCAATCGGCCGGTTTTCAACGATTATGCTGAGGCTGACATCGGGAAAGGTCTTGGCAAATTCCGGCAATGCCGGGGCGATCAGAAGGTGTGCGGCATCGGAAAAGGCGTTGATGCGGACCTCGCCAAAGCTGGCGGCACCGGGGGCATCAAGCGTCTGGAGTGCTTCATCGAGTTTATCAAAGCCCTCGGCAAGCTTGGTTGCAAGGTCCTGACCCAGTTCGGTCGCCACGATCGACCGTGTGGTTCGATTGATCAGCTTTACGCCAAGGCGGCTTTCGAGACGGCGGATCGCGTGACTTGCGGCCGACGGCGAAAGCCCGAATTCAATCGCCGCAGCCTTGAAGCTCTGGCGGCGGACAATTGCCAGAAACAAGCGTAGATCGGCAAACTCTGCGCGGTCGATTCCAGCCAAGTTGAGCTCTATTCACTTTGTGGATGATTTCAGTTCATGAAAAACCACACCACACGGGTCGGTGCAACAAGTAATCTGGCCAAAAGTCAGACAATTCAGCCGGAGGAATGCGATGAGTGATATTCAGGCAGTCAGGATTCCCGACCTGATGTCGCGCCGTGTTTTGGTAACCGGGGGCTCGACCGGGATCGGAGCCGAGATTGTCCGGGGGTTTGCCGCACAGGGTGCCAAGGTTGCGCTTCATTACAATAAAAGCCGTGATGCAGCACGCGCCCTTCAGGCAGAATTTCCCAAGCATGTCGTAGCTGTTCAGGGCGATATGAGTGAAACGGGTACCCCGACGAAAGTTGTCCGGGAAGCCGCAGGGATGCTTGGCGGGCTGGATGGCCTGATCAACAATGCTGGCGGCATGCTGGGCCGTGTGCCGACGACCGAGGTCGAGCCCGAGCATCTTGACCGTGTCTTTGCGCTCAATGGCAAATCGGTCTGGGAAGCCACGGTGGCGGCGTATCCTTACCTCAAAGCGTCAGAAAACGGTTTTGTGGTCAATACAACATCGATTGCCGCGCGCAATGGCGGCGGGGGTGGTGCTGTGTTGTATGCGGCGGTAAAATCCTTTGTCAGCAGCCTGACACGCGGACAGGCAAAGGAACTTGTGGCGGACGGCATTCGCGTGAACGCCGTTTCGCCGGGTCTTATCCAGACGCCATTTCATGACCGCTATACACCGGCCGATGTTCTTGCCGCGCAAAGCGCAACAGTACCGATGGGTCGCGTGGGCCGCCCGGATGAATGTGTCGGGGCGTTCCTGTTTCTCGCCTCGAACGCCATGGCGGGCTACATCACAGGCCAGATCATCGAGGTCAATGGCGGCCAGTTAATGCCTTAGGAGCAACGATATATGAACTACAGAAAATTTGGGAAGACAGGACGCACAGTGTCGGAAGTCGGTTTTGGTGCATGGGCCATTGGTGGTGCCTGGGGCGATGTTTCAGAGGCTGACGCGCGTGCAGCCCTGCATGCCGCCCTTGATAACGGCACGACTTTTATCGATACCGCCGACGTTTACGGTGATGGCCGGTCGGAAAAAATCATCGCCGATGTCATGAAAGAACGCGGTGGCGAACGTCCGTTCATCGCAACCAAGGCCGGACGTCGCCTCGATCCGCATGTGTCCGAGGGATACAACAAACAGAATCTGACAGCCTTTGTGGAACGGAGCCTTAAGAACCTTGCGACGGATTGTCTTGATCTGGTGCAGCTTCATTGCCCGCCGACCGAGGTGTTCTATCGCCCGGATGTGTTCGAGGTGATGGAGGAAATGGTCACGGCCGGGAAAATCCGCAATTACGGTGTTTCGGTCGAGAAGGTCGAAGAAGGCCTCAAAGCCATCGAATATCCCGGGGTTGCGTCGGTTCAGATCATTTACAACATCTTCCGCCAACGCCCGTCGGGTCTTTTCTTCCGCGAGGCAAAAGCAAAGAATGTCGGGGTGATTGTCCGTGTGCCGCTGGCATCCGGCCTTTTGACCGGCAAGATGACCAAGGATACCGCCTTTGCCGCTGATGACCATCGTGCGTTTAACCGCAACGGCGAGGCGTTTGATAAAGGCGAAACATTCGCCGGTGTGCCGTTTGATGTTGCGCTTGAAGCTGTTGAGGAAATCCGTCGGCTGGTTCCCGAAAATATCACCATGGCGCAGTTTGCCCTGCGCTGGATTTTGATGGAAGAAGCCGTTGGTGTTGTGATTCCGGGGGCAAAGAATGCAGCCCAGGCCGCGGCGAATGCGGCGGCAAGTGATGTGGCACCGCTGCCCTCAGAGGTGATCGGTGAATTGCGCAACATCTATGAGCAGCGCATCGCCCCGCACGTCCATCATTTGTGGTGATCAGACGTTTCCATCGGCTTTAAAGGCCGATGATATAGAAAAAGGGGCACCATGCAGTTGGTGCCCCTTTATGCGTTTCAGGCGGATTTGCGGACTTCGCTGAGCATTTCCGGGCGGCTTTTGCGTTCGATCTTATAGACTGACGAGGGCGGGACATTGCGTACCGTGGTGCCGATGCGCGTTGCCTGCAAATCAAGCCGGGCCAGAATGGCGTCCGGCACCGGGCAGCGCGGGCCATAGGTGAACTGGTAAAATGCGCCGTCGTCGCGCAGATATTCAAAACTGCCCGACAAGATGCCCATGATCTGGCGCGGTGACATCGACAGAAGCGGTAGGCCGCTAATCGCGCTTGCCAGTTCGCCAGCGGCAAACAGGCCCTTTTTGCCCAAGCGGCAGGCATCCATTTGCAGGATGCGGGCCCTGGGATAGCGTTCGGAAAGCAGGCGGGAGAAATCCGGTCCGGCTTCGATCAATGTCAGGTCATCTTCACGCAAACCGCGATCAAGAAGTGCACGGGTAAACACACCTGTCCCCGGTCCGAGTTCCAGAACCGGGGTGCTTTGGGTGTTGATTTCGGATGTGATCAGCCGCGCCAGCGCCGGGCTTGAGGGCGAAATGGCGGATATTTTTCTGGGATCGGTGACCCAGGCGCGAATGAATGGCAAAAAGTCCGACATCGAATGAAATGCCCCACTTGGTAAAGGGAGAGCGCATAAACTGCCTACCCTTTATGTCGCTTCGGGCGCTTATTTGTGTTCATTTTGCGAAATGCCACCCGGCAACGTATCCATTTGGGAATGTGGGAACGTGCGAGGTGGCGTGCAACGCAATTGATTACGCAGCCCGATTACGGCGCAGAACATCAATGATTTCGGCCTTATGCGGATCGGCATGAAATGCATCGGCCATGATCATCACACCCTTGGTGCCGTCATTGGCCTCGATCATGAACAGCGTTGCCTCGTCACCCGGATCGGTGCCTTGGTCGGTGCTGTTGGAATGGACAAGGCGCAGCTCGTCCGGGGTATAAAGCTTGCCGGTGCCGTCACTGCGTACACCGCCTTCCTCGGCCATGAAATGATGTTCAAAACCGTGTTCTTTGGCGTTTGCCTGAAGATCAGCCAAGGTCATTGCGGGCCTCCTCGATCAAAAATTGTCTGATAAAGGCAAAACGCAAATCCTGGCTGCTTGTTCCGAAATCAGCTGTGCTTGCGGCGAAGACTGTCGATCAGGTCGGCCTTGTTGCGGTCGGTATCAAAGCTGTTGGGCACAATCAGCATACCGCGCGTGCCGTCGCTGGCCTCGATCATGTAAAGGGTGGCGTCATCCCCCGGGTCGGTTCCGGCATCGACAGAACGGGAATCGATGATGGTCAAATCATCGGCGCTATATTTCGCCTGTTTGCCATCGCATGTGACATGATTTTCCGATGCGCTGAAAACATGCGAAAAGCCGCGTTCACGGGCCAGATCTTGTAATTCGCTCAAGTTCATGATGGTCCTCCGTTCGATGGATGCAGCCGTAAGGCCAACAATCATCAGACCCTATCACGAAATGCGCCCGGCGTATTTGCGTGTGCGCAATCTGGCAGAAAACAAGGCCTATTTCGGATCAAGAGCCATCTTCATGCCCTCGTGGCTGGCGACAAATCCAAGCCGTTCATAAAACCGATGGGCATCCTTGCGGGTTTTATCCGTTGTGAACTGTATCAACGCCGCGCCAAGTGATTTCGAAATCGAAATGGATTGCTTGATCAGTTTTTCGCCGATCTTCTGACCGCGGGCGGTACTTGCCACCCGCACCCCTTCGATCTGGGCGCGCAGTTGCCCGCGCCGCGACAAACCGGCGATCAGGGTCAACTGCAAACATCCGACAATATCCGTGCCCTTGATGGCCAGAAGATATTTGTTGGGCAGCGCATCGGTTGACTGGGACGCCATGGCATCAAACGCGGCGTAATAGGCATCTGGAAGCGGATCGCCAAGTTCCTCGCGGGTTCTGCCTTTTTCATCATCGGCCAGAAGGGCAACGATGGCAGGCAAATCATCGCGGGTGGCATAGCGAAACGTGATGTCATCGGATTTTGTGGTGGTGCTGGTGGTGGTGGTGGCGTTTGACATTGCGGGATCCCTTTGCTGATGGCGGGCCATCATGGGCAAAGCCGGGGACCAAGGCAATATGGCAATGACGCTGCCTGTTTGTGCATCAGGCGGCGTCATTGCCGGTAATGCGGGGCCCAGGGCAAAGACCGGCACGGGGATGGGGGAAATCATGCCGATATCAGATCAGGGACCCCGGCAAACGAGGTTTGTGGAGGTCAGGCAAGACCACCATTGGCACGGATGGTCTGACCATCCACCCAGCCGGAATCCGGCCCGGCGAGGAAGGCCACCACACCGGCGATGTCATCAGGTTCACCAAGCCGTTCAAGCGGTGGCATCTTTGCGAAATTGGCAATCTGTTCGTCGGTCTTGCCATTGAGGAACAGTTCGGTTGCCACCGGGCCCGGCGCAACGGCATTGACCGTAATCTGGCGACCGCGCAGTTCCTTGGCGAAAACGCCCGTCATCGCCTCAACCGCGGCCTTGGTGGCGTTATAAACGGCATAGCCCGGCAGTTTGAGGTGCAGGGCAGTGGTCGAGAAATTGATCACCCGGCCATGATCGCGCAGATGTTTTGCCCCTTCGCGCAACATGTTGAAGGTGCCACGCACATTGATATCCATCATCGCGTCATAGGTGGCATCATCCATGTCGGCAATCGGGGTGGTCGTCATGACACCGGCGTTATTGACGATGACATCAACGCCGCCAAACTCGGCGATGGTTTTGTCAAACAGGGCCTTAACCGCATCCGGCCGGGCAATATCCGCCTTGATCGCGATGGCCTTGTGGCCTTGCGATTTAAGCGAATCAGCCAGTTCTTCTGCCGGGGCGGCAGAGCTGGCATAGTTGATGACAACGTTAAAGCCATCCGCTGCCAGACGTTTGGCAAGCGCCACGCCAATGCCGCGCGATGCGCCGGTGATGATGGCGGTTTTGTTTTGATTGGCAGACATCAAAAGTCTCCTTGGTGGTTACGGGGGCCTCAAGGGCATGGGTCCACTATGCCCAAGATGACTTTTTGGATAATTAGGTTATATTCGACATCATTATTCGAAATTAAATAACAATCAGGATGACGAATGGACCGGTTTGAGGAAATGCGCAATTTCGTGCGCGTGGTAGAGCGCAAAAGCTTTACCAAGGCGGCGAGTGATCTTTTGATCCCGCGTGCGACCATGACCAATTCCATTCAGCGGTTGGAAGAACGGCTGGGCACCCGGTTGCTGGAACGCACGACGCGCACCGTCAACCCGACCCGCGACGGGGATGCGTATTACCAACGCTGTGTAAGGATTCTGGCCGACCTCGAAGAGGCCGATGGCAGCTTTACCAATGCCGACCCCAAAGGGTTGCTTAGGGTTAATCTGCAAGGCACGCTGGCGCGAACCTTTATCATCCCGGCCCTTGGCGATTTTTGGGGTCGCTATCCGGGGATCGATCTGGTGCTGGCCGATGGCGATCGTTTTGTTGATCTGGTGCATGAAGGCTTTGATTGCGTATTGCGCAGTGGCGATCTGGCCAGTTCATCGATGATCGGGCGCAGGCTTGCCCTTTTGCACGAGGCGACCGTTGCCAGCTCCGATTACATTGCCCGCATCGGCATGCCCGAAACCCTTGCCGACCTGAAAAGTCAGGGCCATCAGATGGTTTGTTTTTTATCGGGAGCCGATGACAAGCCGATCCCGCTTGATTTCAGGGTAGATGGCAAGCTTTGCGAGATCATGCTGCCGGCCAGTATCTCCGTGACCGGGGCGGACAGCTATGCCGCCTGTGCAGCCGCCGGATTGGGAATTGTGCAGGTGCCGCGTTATCGCGTTGCCGATGACCTTAAATCCGGCAAACTGATTGAAATCCTGCCCGATTGCCCGCCCGATCCGATGCCGGTTTCGGTGCTGTATCCGCAAAATCGGCAGCTTTCGGCGCGTGTGCGGGTATTTGTCGATTGGCTGACTGAATTGCTGGCGGGGCTTGATTTTGCCGGGTCAGGCCGGGTTTGAGCGGCTTGAAAGCAGTTTGATCCGGTTTCGCAATGAAACCAGATGCGCCTGCCAGTAATGGGTCATCATCGGCTTGAAACGGTTGTCATTCAGGCCATTGCGCCCGGGATGGGCCATCGAAAGCTTTTCAAGGCCCAGATGTTCCAGCGTGATACGGGTGTAATCGCCAAGCGCGCTAAATCGGATATCGACCAATGTCCCTGGTTCCTTGGGATCGGCCATCGGCCAGTTCCATTCAAAGGCAAGGCGCTTGGCGGGCTCCCACTTGGTGACCTTACCGGCGCGGACGATGAAATCGGGGCGGCGTTTATCGACTTCCTGCAAATAGCGTGTGCCGTTTTCTTCGCCAAATTCCATGATGCCCGGACGATTGCCAAGCAGGCGGTTGCGCGGCCCCTGTTTCCACCAGTGATCAATCCCGCCTGTGAAGTGTTCAAAGGCGGTGGCAGCGTCACAGTCAACGCGAAGCGCAACAAAGGTTTTGGCTGACATCGAAAATCCCGTTTAACAGCAATGGCGCCGACTGCGTGTGCGGCTGTTCCTGTTTTGCAGAAAGCCTGTGGGCGGACAAGCAAAACCCGATCTGGCAGGCATAATGCGCCGGATCGGGTTTGAAGGGTGTGTGGTTTGAGCGGTAGCGGCTTAGTAGCCGACCTCGCGGTTCACAAGCCCGCGCGGGGTTTCGCCGCGGGCCAGGCGATCAAGGTTTTCGGCAATCTGATCGACGGATTCTTCAAACCGGGTCGCGGCCGCAATATGCGGGGTGATGCGGATTTTCGCGTGATCCCAGAACGGATGGCTTTCGGGCAGCGGTTCGGTCGCGGCAACATCCAAAAACGCGCCACGCAGATGGCCGGTATCAATCGCGCGCAGCAAGTCGGCTTCGTTGATCATCGCCCCCCGGGCGGCATTAATGATCGCAGCGCCCTTGGGCAGGAAGGAAAGCGTGCTGCTGTTAAGGACGTTTTCGGTTTCGGATGTGCGCGGCAGAAGGCAGATCAGGATATCGGACTGACCGAGGAACTCAGCCAGCGTTTCCTTGCCGGCATAGGTTGAAATGCCTTCAATCGCCTTCATCGAGCGGCTCCAGCCCGAAACAGAAAAGCCCAGATTTGAAAGCGACGAGGCAACGGCAGAGCCCAGCGCACCCAGCCCCATGACACCGACCCGGCATTGCGAAATGCGTGCGACGTCATGCTGGGTCCAGTCGGCCTTGGCCTGCTGGGCGCTATAAACATCAAAGTCGCGCATGAAATGCAGGGCGGCATAAAGGTGATATTGCACCATCTGATCAGCCATCCCGGCATCTTCCAGACGAATGACCGGCAATTCCTTGGGCAGGCTGGGCGAGGAAACAACGTGATCGACCCCTGCACCGAGAGAGAAGATGGCTTTCAGCTTCGGCAGCGTCTTGATCAGGCCCTGTGGCTGTTTCCAGAACAGGGCATAGTCAATCGTTTCAGGATCGTAATCGTCTTCCTCGATCACGATATTGGCGTCCGGCAGGCGGTCAACCATCACGCTTTTCCACTTTTGATCATCGCCGGCAGCGGAAATCAGAATGTTGAGCGGGGCGTTGGTGGTTGCCATCGGGGTCTCCTGGTCAATGCTTGGAAAGTCGGGACGATAAAAGGTTCTGTACATATCAAACGCGCCAGAGCGCAAAGCGTTCCGGCGCGTCAGTTGGCGCGTCAGTTGGCGCGTCAATTACAGTCTGTCATGGACCGGCCCGCTTTCACAAGGCCGGTTACGTGCTATTAAACGTCCAAATCAGTGGGCAAAGATCATGGCCGGGTCACGGAAGGTCTTGAATTCAAGACCATTTCCTGCTGGGTCTTCGACAAAGAAGGTGCCCTGCTCGCCCGGTTCACCCTTAAAGCGGATCTTGGGTTCCAGCAGGAATTTGACATTGGCCGCCTTAAGCTTGTCGGCCAGTTCGTGCCATTTTTCCCATTCCAGAATCGCCCCGAAATGCGGGATTGGCACCGCATCGCCATCGACATCACCGGCCCCCTTGTTCTGGCCGGCTTCGGGGCGGACATGGGCAGAAAGCTGATGACCAAAGAAATCAAAATCAATCCAGGCTTCGGTCGAGCGGCCTTCATCACAGCCGAGGATATCGATATAGAACGCGCGGGTGTCAGATATTGATTTGATCGGGAAGGCCAGATGGAACGGTGGCAGGGATGGCGAAGACATGGTCAACCTCAAAGATTATCCAGATTATCTAACGATGTGTTGTTGGAACTACTCTAATACGTCAGAATGTGGCGGGTAAAATCAGAAGTTCTGGACTTATCAATAGGAAAACTATTGCTATGGCGCTGCGCCCGACCACCCCGCCTCTCAATGCCCTGCGCGCGTTCGAAGCCGCCGCCCGGCTTGGCAGCTTTGCCCGCGCGGCTGCGGAACTTTCCGTCACCTCCGGCGCGATCAGCCAGCAGGTCGCCAATCTGGAAGCCAGCCTTGGCATGAGCTTGTTTGAGCGTAATGGCCCGAAACTGGCCCTGCGTGAAGCCGGTCGGGCCTATCTGCCCAGTCTGCGCCGGGCGCTCGACGAGATCGAGGCCGCCACCCTTGATCTGGTGACCCATGGCGCGGGAGAGCGGAAACTGGTTATCGGTGCGCTGCATACCCTGGCCAGCAGCTGGCTTATTCCAAGATTAAATCGATTTCAAAACGAAAACCCCGATATCCGCCCGGTGATCGAAACCTTGGCACTTAATTTCGCCACCCCGGAACGCAGCCCGGACCTTGGCGCACGCCAGATGGATGTCGGGCTTTATTTCGGCGATGGTCGCTGGCCCGGGATGATCTGCGACAATCTTTTTGATGAAATTCAAGTGGTTGTTGCCAAACCCGGATATGTTGCTTCAGGTGCCATGACGGACGAAAACAGCCCCAGAGACCCGGCAGATCTGCTCGGACACTATCCGCGACTGGTCCACACCACCCGGCCCAAGGCATGGCATGACTGGGCGCAGGCCAACGGGATTGCGATTACCGGGGCGCCCGGACCGGCGTTTGAGCATTTCTTCATGCTGATCGAAGCCGCCAAGGCAGGCATGGGAATCGCCCTGTTACCAAGGGTTTTGATCGATGGACCACTTGCCCAGGGCAGTCTTGAAATCGTCAGCGCGGCCAGCTTGAAATCCAGCGGCGCATACTATCTGATCACGCCGGAAAGCCGTCAGGACGTGCCGGAAGTGTGCGCCTTTCGGGATTGGGTACTCGGTTTGGCAAGTCAATCCGGTTTGTCAGAATAAAGTGGCAAGTATTTGAAATTATGGACGGGTGTCTCGTATTTCGGGATACTAGGCGCGTCGATAGATGCTGTGCAGCAGGTGATCTTTCTTCGGACCGGTGATTTTTATTTTTGTTTCGAAATGATCTGACCCGTTCCAGATCATGCAATGGTGGTAGAAGTCCTCCCCGCAGGGGTGAATGTCGTGGGCACAAACCCCCTCTTCACCCTCTTCACCCTCTTCGCCAAATTGCAGCAACACATAGCGATTGCCGAAACTCAAAGGGTCGCGAAACAGAAGCTCAATCGCCGCCGGGTCCTCGTGCAGGACAAAATCATACTCCCGATAGCCATCAAACCGCTTGCCGTCCGGGCGGGTCAGAAACCCTTCCTCACGATAGCGCAGCACATTGGGTTGGGCCGGATCGGCAGCATGAAACCTGACATCGCCGGTAAACTGCCCGGCTTCGCCCAAATCGCGCACAAGCGTCCAGTTGCCCGGAAGGGCTTCGAAAATCTCGGCGGCGGTGGGGATGTTGGGTGCCATAGATGATTTCAGGTTCATGTTAGGACAAAAAAGGCAGGGCGCGCGATGCGGAACCCTGCCTTTTTAATGGGTTTCCAGTCGCTTAGGCGCCGGGCAGCATCCGCGGGAGCTTCTCACCGCCCAGGATATGCACATGCAGGTGCGGGACGTCCTGGCGGCCGTGTTCGCGGGTGTTGGCGATCAGGCGGTAGCCGTCTTCAACCACGCCAGCTTCCTTGGAGATTTTGCCAATTGCGCGGGTATAGGCGATGATTTCGGCGTCCGATGCATTGAGCGCAAAGTCATCATAGCTGGTGTAAGCACCCTTCGGGATGACCAGCACATGGGTCGGGGCCTGTGGCGCGATATCGTTAAACGCCAGCACATGGTCATCTTCATAGACCTTGGTGCACGGGATTTCGCCGCGCAGGATTTTGGCAAAGATGTTTTCCGGATCGTAGGGCTGAACGGCCATGGTGATGCTCCTGATACCTTAGTCGGGACATTGCCCGGATAGTTGAGGCTTTATGCCTTAATCTTTGCTGCGCGATGCCTTTTCGGCAATACCTGAAATGCCCTGACGTTCGGCCAGGATCTTCCAGACATCATCAGGCGTGACCCCCTGATCAGCCCAAAGCACGGTCAGGTGATAAAGCAGATCCGCACTTTCCGATGCGACCTTTTCCGGGGTTTCGGCAAGGGCGGCAATCACGGTTTCAACGCCCTCTTCGCCGACTTTCTGGGCGATTTTGGCAGTGCCCTTGGCAAACAGCTTGGCGGTATAGCTGGTTTCCGGGTCTGCACCCTTGCGGGCAGAAACGGTTGCGTAAAGCGCATCAAGGATGTGTTGATTGGCCATGCTCTCAGTCCTCACGTACCGGAATACCGGCGGCTTTCATGTGTTCCTTGACCTCGCGAATGCGATAGGTGCCGAAATGGAAGATCGAGGCGGCCAGAACCGCCGATGCATGGGCATCGCGCACGCCTTCGACCATGTGATCCAGCGTCCCCACACCGCCCGAAGCAATGACCGGCACATGGACGGCATCGGCAATGGTACGGGTCAGCGGGATGTTAAAGCCCGACTGGGTGCCATCGCGATCCATCGAGGTGACCAGAAGTTCGCCCGCACCGTATTCGACCATTTGTTTTGCAAACGAAACGGCATCGACCCCGGTCGGTTCACGCCCGCCATGGGTAAAGATCTCAAACTTGTCCGGGCCGGTTGATTTGGCGTCAATCGAGACCACAATGCATTGCGATCCGAACTTGCGCGCGGCTTCGCGGACGAAATCGGGGTTTTTGACCGCAGCGGTATTGATCGAAACCTTGTCCGCGCCGGCCAGAAGCAGCTTTCGGATGTCTTCAAGGGTGCGCACCCCGCCACCCACGGTGACCGGCATAAAGCAGGCCTCGGCCGTGCGGGCAACGACATCGAAGATGGTATCGCGGTTATCACTTGATGCCGTGATATCAAGGAAGCAGAGTTCATCCGCACCCTCGGCATCGTAGATGCGCGCCTGTTCGACCGGATCACCGGCATCGACCAGATCAACGAAATTGACCCCTTTGACGACGCGGCCGTCCTTGACGTCAAGACAGGGAATGACACGGGTTTTCAGCATGGTCTGTTTCCTGTTGGGTCGGTTACGAAAGGGCCGCGATGGCCTCTGCCAGATCGATGCGGCCATCATAAAGCGCACGACCGGAAATCGCGCCATCAATGCCGGCATCTGTGTGTTTCTTGACCGCGATCAGATCATCCAGCGATGAAACCCCGCCCGATACGATCACAGGCGTCGAGATTTCCGATGCCAGGGCCACGGTGCTTTCGATATTCGGACCACCCATCGCGCCATCCCGGTCGATATCGGTAAAGATGATCGCCGCCACACCGCAATCCTCAAATTTCTTGGCGAGTTCGAGGGCCGTGACCTCAGACGTTTCCGCCCAGCCTTCAACCGCGACATAGCCATCGCGGGCATCAATGCCGACAGCCACCCGGCCCGGCCATTTGGCACAGGCTTCCTTAACAAAATCGGGATTGCGAAGGGCAACGGTACCAAGGATCACGCGGGTGATGCCTTTATTGAGCCAATAATCAACCGTTTCCATGGTGCGGATGCCGCCACCAAGCTGCGTCTGGGCCTTGCCCGATACAGCGGCAAGGATGGAGTCCACTGCTGCGCCATTGACCGGTTCACCGGCAAAGGCGCCGTTCAGATCAACGATATGAACCCAATGGCAACCGGCTTGCACAAATTCACCGGCCTGTGCGCCCGGATCGTCGTTAAACACGGTTGCCTTGTCCATGTCGCCGCGCAGCAAGCGCACACATGCACCATCTTTCAGGTCAATTGCGGGATAAAGGTTCACTGATCGGTGTCCTGTATTTTCTTGGTGTAGTAATAGCCTTCGACCATCTTGCCATCGACCATCGCGTAATAGGGATTGATGCCCCAACGGACATATCCAAGCCCGTTATACAGTGCGATGGCGGCTTCCTGGGTTTCGCGAAGGTCGAGTTTCAAAACGCTATAGCCCGCTTCACGGGCGAAATATTCAATCGAACGCACGATCGCCTTGCCGTTGCCGCGCCCGCG
>NZ_DGMR01000012.1:184-7985 GCF_002388495.1 Thalassospira sp. UBA4513 | reverse complement strand
CAACACACCGCGCCAGTATTTTTCCATGTCCGGACGGTCCGGCGGTGTCAACCAGCCAAAGCCGCCACCTTCGACAATTGCCTGGGTACAGGCATCGACGATATCGGAAATGTCGCCTGCGGTCAGTTCGGTCACGCGTTCGGCAATGACGCCCGGCTGAATGGTATCAGATGGTGCGATCATGGCTTCCACCCCAGGAAGTTCCCGATGATGGTAAGCCCGGTTTTCTGGCTTTTTTCCGGGTGGAACTGGGTGCCGATCATGTTGTCACGCCCGATCATGGCCGTGATGCTCCCGCCATAGGAAACCGATGCCAGTCGCTGATCCGGGTTGGTGACATGCATGTGATAGCTGTGCACGAAATAGGCGTGATCGCCATCGGAAATGCCTTTAAGGACCGGGTGCGCCTTGCCCGCCGGATCAAGCACCAGCTCGTTCCAGCCCATATGCGGGATTTTAAGGCTTGGGTCGCTGGGCTCGATGGCCACGACTTCGCCAGAAATCCAGTCAAGGCCGTCAGTGACGACAAATTCGCGACCGACGGTCGACATCAACTGCATGCCAACACAGATGCCAAAGAACGGCTTGCCGCCCTTAATCACCTGCTCGGTAAGGACATCAACCATGCCCGTCACGGCATCAAGGCCCGCACGGCAATCGGCATAGGCGCCAACGCCCGGAAGCACGATATGGCTGGCGTTGCGGACCTTTTCCGGGTCATCGGTGACAATGATCTCGTCAGAAAAGCCGGTTTCACGTGCAGCACGCTCGAACGCCTTGGCGCACGAACGCAAATTGCCGGAACCGTAATCAATAATCGCAACACTCATGGGTAGGATGGGCTCCCGGTTGAGGGGGTGGAGGTAAGGGCAGCTGCGGAGTGTGGGACGCGCAGCCGGGAATTTTTTGAACGCTCAAAGCAGCGATGTTCGGCCTCGGTTTCATCATGGCCAGCGACGATATCGACCATCTTCCAGCCTTTTGCGGCCAGTTTGCGCCGACGCAAATCATTGGCGATCAGGCCAAAGCCGATCCCGGTCACAAGTGCCAGGGCAAAGTCCATTTCAGGCCCGCCGTCAAACAGCTCGACCGCAAAGGTGCAGAGAAATGAAACCGCGACAAGACCGAAAAAGCCCAGCCACAGGCGATGGTACAACGCCCAAAGGCCTGAAAGCAGAAAGGCCCAGAAATTGAAGCCTTCGCGGATCAGGATGGCGTTTTCCATCGGGTCGGCATCGCCGGGATGGGTATGGACTGTGTAAACCTTCATCGAAAACCGGTTCTCTGGACCGGTGGCAGAGTGTTGTCTGCTGTGCCACCGGTGTATTTTCGATCAGATCGAACTGACCTGCTTACAAGGAGCCGCCAAGCGTGCCCTTGGTCGAGGGGATGGCATCGGACTTGCGCGGATCAATTTCGATTGCCACGCGCAGCGACCGTGCAAGCGCCTTAAAGGCACTTTCGATGATATGGTGATTGTTCTCACCATACAGGTTCTCGACATGCAGCGTGATGCCAGCCGCCTGGGAAAAGCCCTGGAACCATTCCCGGAACAGCTCGGTATCCATATCGCCCAGCTTGTCGCGGGTAAATTCGACATTCCAGATCAGATAGGGACGGCTTGAAATATCCAGTGCGACACGGGTCAGCGCCTCGTCCATCGGCAGCAGGCAGCTGCCATAACGCGTGATGCCCTTTTTATCGCCAAGCGCCTTGGCAAAGGCTTCGCCGATCGCGATGCCGCTATCTTCGGTGGTGTGGTGGAAATCAATATGCAGGTCGCCCTTGGCCCGGACTTTAAGGTCCATCAGGCTGTGACGCGAAAGCTGTTCGAGCATGTGATCAAGGAACCCGACCCCGGTCTCGACGTCATAAACGCCGGTCCCGTCAAGGTTCAGTTCGACCATGATCTGGGTTTCGTTTGTGTTACGCTCAACGCGGGCCTTGCGCATGCAAAGCTCCTTTCCTGCAGGTATTGATGCATATGACGGGTCGTATGTAGCAATAAAGTCCGACAAAAGCCAGTTCTAGGTGGCTACGCAATGGCCGCAAATAGTGGTTTTCGCGCCCGGATCAGGCCGCCAATCGGGCTGTGCGGTGATATTGGGGCTATTTACGGGTCATGTGATTGACTTCATCCCAGTTTTTTTCGGGCGGATGATCGATAAATTCCCGGCATCTTTCGATATAGATTTCAACCAGCTTTGGTGTGGTTGCAGCTTCCAGATGCGCCTTGAAGGCGTCATGTGCTTCGGCCCATTTCTGGTCGTGATAAAGGTCCATACAGGCATCCCATGCCGCGATCTCGGTTTGCTGCGCGGTGATATCAACAAGGGCGTTGGTGGTATCGTCGCGATCCCCGATCAGCTCAAAGATATCAATCGGCACGCTTGTACCAAGGGGAACGACCCGGTCGACATATCTGAGCAGGAAGTTATCGGATGCGCGTTTTTCAATGGCCTCACTGACAAGGATGCGTGTGCCATAGATCTTGTTAAGTCCCTCGATCCGCGAGGCAAGGTTCACCGCCTCGCCAAGGGCCGTGTATTGCAGGCGATGTTCGGAGCCTACATTTCCGACAACCACCTGATCGGTGTGCAGGCCAAATCGCGTGTAGAGTGGAAACAGGCGTGAATCCTGTGAGATGGAATTCAGCCGTCGACCGGCCAACCGGCAGGCCAATGCAGCCTTGCAGGCATGGTCCACATGGTTGGGATCGTCGGTCGGCGCATTCCAGAACGCCATGATGGCATCACCGATATATTTGTCGATGGTGCCATTTCCGTTGATGGTGATCTGCTGTTCCATCGCGGCAAAATAGTTCGAAAGCTCAAGCGCCAGATCGGTCGGCGAATAGTTTTCGGTCTTCGCAGTAAAGCCCTCGATATCGGTAAACATGATCGATAATTCGCGGGCCTCACCGCCAATTTCGACTGGATTGCCAGCTGACATGATTGATTTCACCACATCTGCCGGAACGTAGGCGCCAAAGCTTTTGAGGCTGAGCTTCATGTTCGCCACGGCCTTGGACAGGGCATCGACCTCGTAGATGTGGGATTCCATATCGAAATCACCGCCGAGATCAAATTGACCGATCTTTTCGGCTTCTTCGGCGACGGCATTGATCTGGCGGCTTAACATCCGCGAGATGATGGCGATCAGGATGACGGTAAAGACAAGGATCGCGGTTGCGATCTGAAGCACATTGCGGGTTGTTGCCTTGATGTCGCCAACAAATTCATCTTCGGGCACGATCAGACCCAGAACCGGCGCGACGCCAAAGATTTCCGGTATCGGTGCCGCCGAGCCGAGATATTTTTTCCCGTCGGTTTCATCAAGGAATTCAAAGAAGGTGTCGGGGTTATTGGTCCAGCTTACGATGGCGCGGCTGACAATCGGGTCGCTGATGGTTCGATTGTCGATCTTGAAAAGTGTCTCATTCTCATTGCCACCATAGGGGCCGTTATAGGCCAGAACCCGCTGTTGCGCATCGAGCATAAAGACCCGGCCCTGTTCGCCAATCCGGATATCGCCAAGGATCTTGTTGACGCTTTCCAGTGTCAGATCCGCACCGACTACCCCCATCAGGCTGCGATCCGGGTTCAGGACGCGCTTTGCAAAGGTTACGCCGGGCTTGTTTGTGCTGTTGAAGGTATAGAACGGACTGACAAAAATACCGTCCTTGTCCTTTGCGCCTTCGTACCAGGCTCGGGTTCTGGGGTCATAGGTGGCAGCACTTTCTTCCTTGCCGGTAACGGTGCCCCAGCCCGATTGATAGAGATAGCTGTCAGTTTTTTCGCCCGACAGGGCGTCATCAATCGTGCGATAGATGATTTTGCTGTCTTTGGGGATGGGCGCATTGCGGGGGCCAAAGGTTGTCAGGCCATCGGGAATTTTGATCACCTGAAAGAACCGACCATCGTCTTCGAACCCGAAAAACAGGCCATAGATTTGCGGTAATCCCTTGATCTGGCTGGCCATCACTGAACCGCCGGTGGGCTCGGATATCGCACCGGGAAAAGACGTGATCATGTCGGCGGTGGTGGTAACAACCTGCCCGACTGGCAGGATTACGTTGATCAGGCCATCGACCGATTTCTGCCGGGCGCTTTCCATTTCGGCACGGGCGGTTTGCAAGGCAAGATTGCGGTTGCTGTTGTACAGAAACGCAACCGTCACCCCCAGCATCACGACCGCAATCGTTGTAAACGCAGCGGTAACGCCAATCTGAAGCCTGATTTTCACCTGATCGTATATCCATCATGCCAGGCGACAGAGTGCCGCCTGTTCACAGAGCGATACTTGAAAGATTAAGTCGCGGCTGATGAAAAACAACAATACGTTGAGTGATCAGGTTAAAAAAATCGCAATGGTTACTCAGAGTTATTCTAAACGAAGTCGAATTTATCGACGTCAAACAGGCCGCGATCGGTCATTTTTAGGTGCGGGATCACCGGCAGGGCCAGGAAGGCGACTTGCAGGAACGGTTCGGGTAAAACACATCCCAGATCCTTGGCTGCCTTGCGAAGATCAATCAGGTGCTCCTCGACAGTTTCGAACGGCTCAAGGCTCATAAGCCCCGCAACCGGCAGGGCCAGTTCGGCCGTGACTTTGCCGCCATCGGCCACCGCAAAGCCGCCGCCCATTTCAATCAGGCGATTGACGGCTGCTGCCATGTCGGCATCGCTTGCCCCGACCACGGTGATATTGTGGCTGTCATGCCCGACGGAGGAGGCAATCGCCCCGCGTTTCAGGCCAAAGCCGCGCACGAAGCTGCGCCCGATATTGCCATTGATGCCGTGGCGTTCAACGACGGCGACCTTGATCACATCATTGTCCAGATCGGGTTTGAGGCCATTATCGCCGATTTCAAGCGTCGCTTCATCGCGGAAGGTCAGGATAAGGCCCGGTTTGACCTTGATCACCGGGGTCTGGTTCTGACCCGGTTTGGGATCGCAGGCAAAGGCCTCTGCTGAAACCGGGGTTGCCTTCATCGACGTCAAACCGACTGGCTCGATGGTTTTGCGTTTTGCAAACAGATCCTTGGTGACAAGGCGACCACCGGCAATGACATCGGTGACGTGGCAGGCTTCAAGATCATCAAGGATGGCGATATCGGCCCGCCAGCCCGGTCCGATCAAACCGCGATCACGCAGGCCGAAAATGCGGGCCGCGGAATGGGACGCGGCGCGATAGGCATGATGGATCTGGCAATTACGTGCCTTCAAATGACCGATTAATCGCGAAACAAGACTATCAAGATGACCTTCTTCGCCGATATCAAGCGGGTTGCGGTCATCAGTGCATAGCGCGACGAAGCTTGAGCTGTTTTCATCGAGAATTTCGGCCAGTGCCTCCAGATCCTTGGACACCGATCCTTCGCGGATCAGGATCGCCATGCCCTTGGCAAGCTTTTCGCGGGCTTCCTCGGCCGAGGTGGCTTCGTGATCGGTACGAATGCCAGCGGCCATGTAGCCATTAAGATCCAATCCGCGGACCAGCGGCGCGTGCCCGTCGATATGGCCATCCTGAAAAGCTTCGAGCTTGGCCATGATGCCCGGATCAAGGTTGAGCACGCCGGGATAGTTCATCATTTCCGCTAGCCCGACGACCTTTTCATGCGACCGGAACGGCAGAAGGTCTTCGATCTCAAGCCGTGCGCCAGCGGTTTCAAAGGCGGTGGCCGGTACGCAGGATGACAGATTAACCCGCACATCCATCACGGTCTGCTCGGCGCAATCCAGGAAGTATTTGATGCCCTCAGACCCCAGAACATTGGCGATTTCGTGCGGGTCGCACAGGACCGTGGTGACACCATGCGGCAGTACACAACGATCAAACTCGAGTGGAGTGACGAGCGAGCTTTCAATATGCAGGTGGGTATCGATAAAGCCCGGCACTGCGAACTTGCCGGTGCAATCAATTTCGGTCTCGCCAGCATAGCTGTCATGGGTGCCGACAATCCGGTCGCCGACAATGGCGATATCGGTTTCGGTGATCTTGCCGGTGATGACGTCAAGCAAGCCGATATTCCGCAGCACCAGATCGGCCTTGATTTTGCCCTGACCGGCAAGAATGCATTTGCCAAGATGGGTTTGGGTAAGATCGCTGCTCATGGTGCCTGGTCCTGTCTTCTTGAAATTCTTTTGCCTCCCCAAGGGTAAAGCATGTCGGGCGGGGATGCCTTGAATTTTTTGGGTATCTCAGCGTTGAAACTGTGTTTTGGTCGACATGAAGGTCGCGCGGTCAGCGGAAGCGGCAGTTGCGGGTGGCTTCTGCCCTTGACCGGGGCGTCTGCCGTGCTAACTCTTGGGCGAAGCAATCGATGAGATTCAAGGATAATTCATGAGCGAACAACAAAGCTGGCATGGCACGACAATTCTGTCCGTGCGCAAGGGCAATGAAGTCGTGGTGGCCGGTGATGGTCAGGTCTCGCTTGGTCCGACGGTGATCAAGGGCAATGCCCGCAAGGTGCGCCGGATCGGCCAGAAGGGCGAGATTATGGTGGGCTTTGCCGGGGCAACGGCGGATGCCTTTACCCTGCTGGAACGGCTTGAAGCCAAGCTTGATCGTCATCCGGGCCAGACGATGCGCGCCTGTGTCGAATTGGCCAAGGACTGGCGAACCGATCGTTACCTTCGCAAGCTCGAAGCCATGATGGCGGTGGCCGACAAGGACGTGTCACTGGTTCTGACCGGCCAGGGCGATGTTCTTGAACCTGAAGATGGCATCATTGCCATTGGCTCGGGTGGCAACTATGCGCTTGCTGCGGCAAGGGCCCTGCTTGATCAGGACCTCAGTGCCGAGGAAATTGCCCGCAAGGCCATGGCGATTGCCGGTGAGATTTGCGTCTACACCAACGGCAATGTCTTATTAGAGAAAATTGATCTTGAGGATGCGAAATAATCAAGGCGCCAAACCGGGCCTTGTTACGGCATTCGTCGCAAAAAGATACGGAATAAATCATGACCCAACATTACAGCCCGCGCGAAATTGTTTCCGAACTGGACCGTCACATCATCGGTCAGAAGGATGCCAAGCGCGCGGTCGCCATTGCGCTGCGTAACCGCTGGCGCCGTCAGCAGCTTGACGAAACCATGCGCAATGAGGTGCTTCCGAAAAACATCCTGATGATCGGGCCGACCGGTGTCGGTAAAACCGAAATCGCGCGTCGCCTTGCCAAACTGGCCGAGGCCCCGTTCATCAAGATCGAAGCGACCAAATTCACCGAGGTTGGTTATGTCGGGCGCGATGTCGAACAGATCGTGCGTGATCTGGTGGAAGTTTCGATCGATCTGACCCGCGAAAGCATGCGCAAGAAAGTCCGCGCCAAGGCCGAAATGCAGGCCGAGGAACGCATTCTGGATGGTCTGGTCGGTGAAAATGCATCGTCTGATACCCGCCAGAAGTTCCGCAAGATGCTGCGCGAAGGTGAACTTCAGCACAAGGAAATCGAAATTAACGTGCAGGAAAGCAGTGCTGCTTCGATGCCGACCATCGATATTCCGGGCATGCCCGGTGCACAGATGGGGATGCTGAACCTCAATGACATGTTCGGCAAGGCGTTTGGTGGCAATACCAAGCCCAAGCGCATGACGGTCGAAGAAGCCTTTGAGCGCCTGATCGATGAAGAAGGTGACAAGCTTCTCGATAATGACAAGGTCACTGCCGAGGCGATTGAAAATGTCGAACAGAACGGCATTGTGTTCCTGGATGAAATCGACAAGGTGGCCAAACGCGGCGAAAGCGGCGGCACCGATGTATCCCGGGAAGGGGTTCAGCGTGACCTGCTGCCGCTGAT
>NZ_DGMR01000012.1:0-150 GCF_002388495.1 Thalassospira sp. UBA4513 | reverse complement strand
TGTTCCTGGATGAAATCGACAAGATCACCGCGCGGTCCGAACGTGGTGGCGATGTGTCGCGCGAGGGTGTTCAGCGCGATCTGTTGCCGCTGATCGAAGGGACCAACGTTTCAACCAAGCATGGCACGGTCAAAACCGACCATATCCTGT
>NZ_DGMR01000029.1:39718-56250 GCF_002388495.1 Thalassospira sp. UBA4513 | reverse complement strand
CCGTGGCTCATCCAGACCTGTTCGCGGGCACCCTCGGCCCAGACACCTTTGAAAAGATCGCAATCCTCGATCACGTCGACAAAGGCACGACCAAATTCACGATGATCAGAGGTCGCGACCTTGCCGCCCAGCTGATTGACCATGGTCTGCTGACCATAGCAAATGCCCAGAACCGGCACGCCGAGCTCAAACACCTTTACCGGTGCCGAAGGGGCCTTGTCCCAATGCACAGACGCCGGGCCACCCGAAAGGATCACGGCCTTGGGGGCATATTCATCCAGGAACACGTCCGAGATGTTGTTAAAAGGATGGATCTCGCTATAGACACCGCTTTCGCGCACGCGACGTGCGATCAGCTGGGTGACCTGGGATCCGAAATCAATAATCAGCACGCGATCAGTCATCGGGCCGTATCTCCGTCGAAGATTGGGTTGCGCCGTACATACGCCAAACCATCGTGATGGGCAACCCGGCGCAGATGGTCCCCCAACGATGCATTCAAAAAACTTGTCTTGTTGTTACGGGTGTCTCGGTGCAATTGCGGCGGATTTGCGCGCAGAGCACCCCGAAAACCCCACAATTGGTCCCTTTTTTCCGCGCAATGGGCGCGCAGTATCTGAGCTAACGGAACGCGGGAAACACCGCGTCCAAGCACGAGCATCAAACGATTGATCAACGCAAGGGACACATCATCATGAGCACTTCCACCGGTAGCAAAATCGCCATGGCCGTCGCGGGCCTTATTCTGATTGCCGGCACGGCAACCGCCATCGCCATGACCCAGAAAGACGGCGGCACCAGCCTGCCGCTCATTGGCACCGAGGAAACCGCACCTGCGCAAAACGGCAAAGACCTGATCCCTGATAGTGCCGAAGAAATCGTTCCGGGCATGAAAAACCTTGAGAACGGCGACGCGTCCAAAGGAAGCGACGGTAGCGCAACTGGCACCGGCACCATCTTTGACGAGCCGGTACAGACCACCGAGTAACGCATAAGCGCGTTGACGGTTAAACAAAATCGGCCCTGCGAGCATCACTCGCAGGGCCTTTTGATTTGCAGGCAGAACAAGGGCGGTGTGAGGCTGGGACTGGTTTCCATATGCCATTACCGCCAGTGTCATTACTTTACCTTGCCTTTTGCGGTGCGTTCGAACACCGCAACAAAGAAACCATCCGTGCCATGGACGTTTGGCGACAAACGCAGCCACGGCTTGTCCTTGCCGCCCGGTACAGGCACTGATTTCGGCGCATCCGGCCAGATTTCATTAACCGGCACCGGTTTGAAATCCTTGCGATCGCGCATGAAGGTTTCGATCAGACGTTCGTTTTCCTCGGGCATGATCGAGCAGGTCGCATAAATCAGGCGCCCGCCCTTGGTGACCTTGGCGGCACCGGCCTTAAGGATTTTGCTTTGTTCCGCCATCAGGCCGCGCAAGTCACGCTGCCCAATCCGCCAGCGCAGTGCCGGGTTACGACGAAGCGTCCCAAGGCCCGAGCACGGCACATCAAGCAACACCCGGTCAAAAAAGCCCGACTTGTTACGAAGCCAGCTGTCACGTTCATCGGCGATGATGCGTTGCTGGATGCAATCGCCTGCCCCGGCACGGCGTGCACGTTTGCGCGCATTGTCGAGACGACCGCCATGGGTGTCACAGGCAAGAATACGGCCCTTGCCGCGCATGTCCGCCGCAAGGCCAAGCGTCTTGCCGCCACCGCCCGCACACATATCCAAAATCGTCATGCCCGGCTTGGCATCGACCAGATGCACGCAAATCTGCGATGCTTCGTCCTGGATTTCGATCAGGCCGTCTTTATAGGCCGCCGTAACCAGCATGTTCAAACCAAGCGGCAAACGAAGGCCATTGGGGGCATAGGGCGTGCGTTCGATATCCTTGATGCCATCAGCCTTCAGCGACTTGATCGCATCTTCAACACTACCGCGCAGGCGGTTCACGCGCAGATCAAGTTTGGCCGGCTGGTTATACGCCGCCATTTCGGCGGCAAGGTTTTCGTGATGCAGCTTCATCAGTTCGGTATAAAGCCATTTCGGCAATTCGGCCTTTACCGCACCGGGCTGCGCATCATGATCAAGTGTTGTGCCCGAAAGCTTGTTGATCAGATGCTTTTCATTGGGACGCAAAATGTCGGGGCAGAATTGTTCACCACAGAAACGGTCTTCGATCTCGCTGGTGGTCAAACCGTCATGCAACACCAGATCGGCGATCATGCGCGCACGACCGTCCTGGAACTGATAATCACATTCCGCCAGCCACCAACCCAGACGAGCCTGATGACGGATCAGGTTATAGAAACGTTCGCTGATTTCACGACGATCCCCGCCGCCGATATACCGGCGTGATCCGAAATAGCCTGACACAACGCGGTCGGCGTCATCTCGGTTATGGGTCCAGCCATCGTAAAGTTCGATAACGGCTGCTATGCGGGCACCGGGTTTCAAAGCGTAAAATCCAACCTGTTTGCGGGTGAAAGACTGCTTCGCATATGGGAAGCGCGCCAACACCTTACGATAAAAAAGCTGATGACGGCAGGAAGGCCTGCCGTCATCGAAATTTGAATGCGCCTCATATCATGGCAAGGACCATTCGCCAACAGCGTCAAACGCAAGGCTGGTCAGCCAATCAGCAGGCGCAAGTCCATCAGCCGCCCGGACGATAGTTCGGTGCTTCGCGGGTGATGGTCACGTCGTGCGCATGGCTTTCGCGCAGGCCCGCATTGGTAATGCGAACAAATTCCGCACGTTCGCGGAAGTCCGCAAGCGTTGCCGAACCGGTATAGCCCATGGATGCCTTAAGACCACCAACCAGCTGATGGATGATCTGACCTGCCGGGCCTTTGTAAGGAACGCGGCCTTCGATGCCTTCGGGAACCAGTTTGAGGTTGTCCTGAACATCCTGCTGGAAATAACGGTCGGCCGAGCCACGTGCCATCGCACCGACCGAACCCATACCACGGTAGGATTTGTATGAACGGCCCTGATACAGGATGACTTCGCCAGGGGCTTCGTCAGTACCGGCCAGAAGCGATCCAACCATGCAGGTGCTTGCACCGGCTGCCATCGCCTTGGCAATGTCGCCAGAAAACTTGATACCGCCATCAGCGATGATCGGAATATCAAGCTTGTGCGCCATTTCACCACATTCAAGAACAGCAGTCAGCTGCGGCACGCCAACACCGGCAACGATACGGGTCGTACAGATCGAGCCTGGGCCGATACCGACCTTGACCGCATCTGCACCGGCCTCTGCCAGCGCCTTGACGGCGTCTGCGGTGGCGACGTTACCGGCAATGATCTGGGTGTCGCCAACCTGGGCCTTGATTTGTTCGACCGCCTTGATCACGCCGGCCGAATGGCCGTGTGCGGTATCAATGACCAAAACGTCCACACCTGCCTCAATCAGGGCTGCGGCGCGTTCAAAGCCAGCCTCGCCCACGCCAGTTGCCGCGGCAACGCGCAGGCGACCGCTTTCATCCTTGCAGGCGTTCGGGTGGAGTTTGGCTTTTTCGATGTCCTTGACCGTGATCAGGCCTGTGCAACGATAGGCTTCATCCACAACAAGCAGCTTTTCGATGCGGTGCTGGTGAAGGAGTTTCTTGGCTTCGGTGGTATCGACATTCTCGGTGACCGTGACCAGACCTTCGTGGGTCATCAGTTCGGAAACCGGCTGTGCGCGGTTGGATGCGAAACGGACATCGCGGTTGGTCAGAATGCCGACCAGCTTGTTCGAACCACGTTCGACAACCGGGATGCCGGAAATGTGGTTGGCATCCATCAGGTCGAGCGCATCGGCAAGCGTTTGATCAGGATGAATGGTGATCGGGTTGACGACCATACCCGATTCGAACTTTTTCACGCGGCGAACTTCTTCGGCCTGCTGTGCGATATCGAGGTTCTTGTGAATGACCCCCATGCCGCCATGCTGTGCCATGACAATCGCCATTGCGCTTTCGGTAACGGTATCCATTGCCGAGGAAAGCAGCGGGATTCTGAGTTCAATATTCTTGGTAATGCGGGTGTTGGTCTGCACCTGAGCAGGCAGCACTTCTGATGCTGCGGGTTTGATCAATACGTCGTCAAACGTCAGGGCTTCGGCAATGCGGGTCATCTGGCCACCTCGTTAATCTGAGTTGGCGCGGAATTTATACACGTTATGCCCCAAATGCCAAGTTTTGTGCGCCCATAACAGCCCTGTGATTTTATTGATGCTTTATTTTGCGCATTCCGTTAGAAACTGGTCGATGGGGCTGCCGTCAGGCGAGCCCCTTTTTCATTTCCGCAAATGCAAGCCTTGGAAACGCAGACCTAAAGGCTAAAGACAAACTGGTCGTAATCCATACCAGCGTCATTCAACAGGTCAGTGACCATCTTGATCCCGCGCGCCATGCCTTCCTTGCGGTTGGCTTCCTTGGCCTCTTCTTCACACAGCGCCTTATAAAGCGGGATGACCTTTTCGACCGCATCACGACGCGGCACGCGGCGGTTGGAATGATATCCGATGATCTTGCCATCCGGACCGAAGCTCGGCGTGACATTGGCCAAGACCCAGTAATGGTCGCCATTGGCACTGCGATTGATCACATAGGCGAAAATCTCGCGCCCGGCCTCAATGGTTTGCCACAGAAGGGCAAAGACCGACCTTGGCATATCAGGATGGCGGATGATGCTGTGTGGCTGACCAAGGATATCGCGTTCACGGTATCCGGCGACACGCAGGAACGTGTCATTGGCATATGTAATCCTGCCCTTGAGATCGGTCTTTGAGACGATGATCTCATGCTCGTCAAAATGACGTTCCACCCCTGTCAGGCTAAGATTGTCCTGTTTCATCAGATAAACCCCACAAGCAATGGCCACCCCACATGGCCCGTTCCACCCGGAATGCAAGACTAACTTCTTGCCACCTTGATCATTAACGCCTTGGGCGCGATCAGGGTTTGATGTAACGCAACAATGCCTGAAGAATTATAACTATTCCAGTCTATCCCATTGTGGATATTGGAATAATTTATTGATGCCTATTCGATCGGTGACCAGTTGTCGTCTTCGCGGATTTCGGCATTCCTGATGTCGTCCTCGGCGTTGTTCTGGCCGCGGAAGCCGGTTGCGATCAGATAGGCCTCGGGACTTTCGGGGCGGGATGCTGGCGGTTTGGCGTGCTTGGTCACGCGGAAGTTCTTTTTGACACGGTCAAGAAGCTCGTTCTCGGTACCGCCCTTGAACACCTTGGCAATGAAAATGCCGCCCGGTGCCAGAACTTCCTCGGCAAACAGCAAGGCATGTTCGACCAGATCAATAATACGAATGTGGTCGGTCTGACGGTGACCGGTGGTTTCCGGTGACATATCGGAAATTACGGCATCAACCGCGCCCTGCAATTCGTGCTTGATCATGTCCGGCGCCTTAGGATCAAGGAAATCGGCCTGCAAACAGGTCGCACCCGAAATGCCTTCCCATTCAAGGATATCAAGGCCGACAACCTGACCCTTGCCATGTTTGGAGCCGACCATATCCACCGCCACCTGCGTCCAGCCGCCAGGGGCCGCACCAAGGTCAACGATGCGCATGCCCGGTTGCAGCAGATCAAACTGGTTGTTGATTTCAATCAGCTTGAAGGCCGCACGCGAACGATAGCCAAGACGCTTGGCTTCCTGCACATACGGGTCATTAAGTTGGCGATCAAGCCAGCGGGTCGACGAAATCTTGCGCCCCTTGGCACTTTTTACACGCGTACGCAGGCCACGGCGTGCGCCGGTGTCGATGGCTGCAATGGCCGAACCCTTGCGGCGGCGCTGCCCGCCTTTTCCGCTGCGATTGTCGCTCATGATTTATCCTGAACTGAATTCTGTTTTGGCCAGACCTGCCGGGACATGGATGTCAACCGATCAGGAGGAAGCCGGAATATGCGACACTGTATGACGGCGTGCGTCGCATGGGTCAATAGCGTGGCCATCTGCGCGCATCAAATCGACCAGAATACCTTCGCGAAGCCCACGGTCGGCGACCTTAAGCGTCGCCAAAGGCCAGATATCACGAATCGCGGCAAAGATCGCCGCCCCGGCATCCATCAGTTCGGCGCGCTGATTGCCAATGCACGGATGACCCTTGCGTTTGTCCGATCCCATGCGCAGCAAAAGCTCGGTCACGCGTTCTGCGTCATCAAACCGCAGATCAGACCCATCGACCTTGTGACGTTCATACCGTTCAAGACCAAGTGCAATGCCACAGAATGTGGTGACGGTGCCCGATGTGCCAACCATCTGGACCTTGTCATCATCGAGCATGTCCGAGCAGCAATTGCGCTTGGCAAATTCTTCAAGACGCTGGCGGATTTCGGTGCGCATGGCTTCAAACCGTTCGCGGCGTTCCTCGACCGTGGCATAACGTTCGGTCAGGCACAGAACACCGCACGGCATGGACAGGGTTTCAATGCACTGGGTCTTGCCGGTCTTGTCGACCTTGATCCAGCAGATCTCCGTACTGCCACCACCGATATCAAACACCACCGCATAGGGACGTTCATCCAGAAGGGCCGAGCAGGCCTGAAGCGCCAGACGGCTTTCCTCATCCGGATTGATGATATCAAGCGAGATACCGGTTTCATCGAAAACGCGACGAACGAATTCATCACGATTGTTGGCAGTGCGGCAGGCCTCGGTCGCAACGGCACGAAGCTTTGCCCCCGGATGACGGCGCAGTTTTTTGGCACAGACCCGAAGCGCATCAATCGCCCGGTCCATCGCCGCCTCACACAGATAGCCCTTTTCACGCACGCCTTCGCCGAGGCGCACGACACGTGAAAAGGCATCAATCACCTTGAAGCCATCATTGCACGGGCGCGCGACCAGAAGCCGGCAGTTTGAACTGCCCAAATCAATCGCGGCATAAAGCGGGGCTGTAATGCAATCAACGATGCGCGATGATTTCGCGCCACCGTCGGGGACCTGAACGGCGGTTCCCGGTTGCGGCATGCCCGGTTTATCGGGGCCATCAAGCACGGCATGCCCGCCCATTGCAGCGCCGCCTGCCGGGCTGCTGCCCCTGTGCGAGTTGCTATGGGGGGATTGGTGCTTCACCGTTCGAAAACCTGCCTTCTGTTACGCGCATAATTTCTATATTGCGGATCATCATGATATTTATGTGACGATCTCGCGAATCAACTATATGAGTGTAACGACAATCCCCGGCAAGGCAAATCCCGTATGCGGTAATCGCATGGTTGACCAGATGGAAACAAAAAAGGGGTTGCCAAAACCGGGCGGGTTTTATACATAGCGGCCCACACCGCGCCGCACGTCGCGCACGGTGGACCAAGTTTTGTTGGGGAATAGGTTAACGGTAGACCTACGGACTCTGACTCCGTCAGTCCTGGTTCGAATCCAGGTTCCCCAGCCAGCCTTCGCCTACTAAAGTAGGCTACGGCTTGGCATGCCAAGTAGTCGCCCCACATTCATAAGCGGCGAAGGCTGACACGCCGAAGCTAAGCGGAGGCGGTCAATGGCGGACATGCAATATGTCTATATTCTTCAGAGTTTAAAGTTTCCCGAACGCTACTATATCGGCTGCACGCGAGATGTCGCAAAGCGTTTGTATCGCCATAACAACGAACCAAACAGCTCAGGCTCCAAGCATACAGCAAACTTTGGTCCATGGAAGATCATAAACACCTTTGGATTCGAAGACGCGAACAAGGCATTTGCTTTCGAGAAATACCTCAAAACAGGCTCTGGTAGAGCGTTCTGCAAAAGGCACTTTTAGGAATGGACCAGTTGCCGACAGAGTTTAAAGCATTCCGAGTTGAATGTATCTGGCTGAAACAATGCCATTTTACATTCGAACAAATGTTTGAAAGCGACCAACACACAGCTCAGCTATTACATGATACTGCGCCCTTGTTTTTCAACGACCTTAATCACATTCTGATTGAGTATATTTTTCTCCAAGTTTGCAAAATAACGGACCCTGCAACTGCAGGAAAAAGAAGCAATGTTACCTTGCCTTATCTCAATCAAAAACTGGAGCAACATCATTTATTCACAAACGAGATCAAAGAGTATTCCGATGAAATTCTGAGATACAGATCTCTTGTACAAACCGCACGTAATCGGCTTGTGTCTCATTTGGACATGGAAAGTGTTTTAGCCGCAGAAAGCCTCGGGCTACATCAGCCAGAAGACGTCGTTAATTTCTTTGAATGTCTGCAGAAATATTGTGATGCAGTGGGCAGAAATATCGGAGTTGGTCCTTTAGACTTTAGTCATCCTGGGTGTTCTGGTGATGTACTTGATCTGATACAGAAGCTTAAATTTGCCAAACAAAACTGCTAATGCTGGCAAAAATCTGAAGCTGCCCAGTACAGCTTGACAAGCGTATCCTGATCCATTACCAAACGGCTCCGCCACGTCTAGTACGCGCGAAACAAAGTTCTGTTGGGGAATAGGTTAACGGTAGACCTACGGACTCTGACTCCGTCAGTCCTGGTTCGAATCCAGGTTCCCCAGCCACTTTGCCCCAACCCTTCCACGACACTTTTCGACCAACCGCAATGTCGCTGAATTGCAGCGCGAACAGGTTCGATTTAAAGTGCCTGATCATTGATGGCATCTATTTTGGACGGGGACGTAGCATGAAAAAGGTTTCTGGTGGCTGCCTGTGCGGTAAAATCCGCTTTGAGACAGTAAGTGAACCGCTTCGGGTCGGGCTCTGTCACTGTATGGATTGCCGCAAGCATCACGGGGCGTTGTTTCATGCCTCGGCGATTTTCCCGGAAACGGCGGTCGAGATCACTGGAAAGACCCAAAGTTATCAGGGGCGGCATTTCTGTCCTGATTGCGGGTCGTCGGTGTTTTCATGCAGCGATGACGAGATCGAGCTTCATCTGGGCGCGATGGATGCCCCGGATCAGTTCATCCCGACCTATGAGCTCTGGACGATCCGGCGCGAAAAGTGGCTGCCGGAATTTCCAGTCAAACACCTTTACGAGCGCGACTGAACCATCAATCGCGAAGAAGCTGCCTAATCACTTAAATGGCAAGGCGGTGATGTTTGGTCGGGTTTGTCCGCATCACCTGTGGCCTGCCCGTCAATATAGCGCGTCCCGTGTTCGGTGATCAGAACATCGACAGGCACGTCATATTGATGCGGAAGAATGTCATCAAGCCGGGTGGCTTCAAATCCGATCCCAACCACCAGCGGTTTTCGCGTAAGCGTCGCCAGTGTCCGGTCAAAAAACCCGCCGCCATATCCCAGACGATACCCCGCCGGGTCGAACCCGACCAACGGGGCCAGTAGCACATTTACAGCGACTTCCTTGCTATTGGCCGGCTCGGGGATCCGCGCAAAGCCCGGCACCATTTCGGTATCAGGCGTCCAGTCATGAAAGATCATCGCCTGATCCTTGCCCGGAACCACCGGAAGGGCTGCCTTCCCGCCAGATTTGACATGGGCCGTGACCACCGGACGCAGATCAATTTCGTTCTGGATCGGCCAATAAAAACCAATTGTTGCGGCGGTACGGTCCTTGAGGAAGGTCGCGAAATGACCACGGATTTGATCAGAGAGTTTTTGGTGGCTTTGCGCATCAAGTCCGGCGCGCCAGCCAAGCAAAGCCCGCCTGACTGCGTGGCGCCATTCCGACTGTGTGGTTGCATCACCGCCAACAGGTGCGGCAGGAAGATCAAGGATCATGAATGCCCGGAGAGTTTGCTGCTTTGATAAAAGTCACGCGTTCAGGCGACACCACCAAGCGGGCCCCAAAAACGCATAACGCGCCGGAAGGCCGGCGCGTTAACGGTTGTCAGCAAAGAAAGCTGCAAGCCAGATAGAAATTTAGAGAATGGCGAGTTCTTCTGCCGACATGCGGCCGTTGCGACCTTCAATCAGCTCAAACTGAATTTTCTGCCCTTCATCAAGTCCCTGCAGACCAGCACGCTGAACAGCGGTGATGTGCACGAATGCATCTTTGCCGCCCTCGTCCGGGGTGATGAAGCCATAACCCTTGGTCGCATTGAACCACTTAACCGTTCCGGTAGCCATATCCGTAGTCGTCCTTAGTTTAGTATGCGCATCCCCAAAGTCAGGAATGCATGAAAACAGTCCCTGCATTACACCGACCAAAAGCGCAACCACCATCAACCAGAGAGCGACCACACACTTGAAAGATGCACTGCATCGTTTCAATAATTACCCAATTTTCGGCTTAGTGCAATGGATTCATGCATGAAGTTCTTTTTTCGCTACCACGCGTAATCGACCATGTGACGCAGGTCACCATGCGGCACCTGCCCAGAACCCGACACACCCATAGATGAATCAAATGCCGAAACGAATTCCCGTAAGGGTTCTGTATCGCGGCAGATCAGCGAGATGTCGACGGTGATCACCGGGGGCAGCTCCGCCTCGATGATATCGGTTCGGCCAAACATGCGGATATTGGTGCTGTCACCTATGATCCCGGTCAGTCGCCCGGCCGCAAGCAGCTCGACAGCCTGCTCGAGACTTCCGAGATCATGCCAGACGATCTCGCCACGCAGCGACAGACTCGGCCTTGGCAGATTGGCAAGAATTCCGATATCGACCTGCGGCAGGGTGCGGATATCAGCACCGATACGCTGGAACACGCGAAGTTCGAAGCGAACCTTGCTTTTTGAGGCAATGGTGTCTTCAAAACGTGCCGGGTGGGATGCAAGAATACAGTCGGTCAGCCCCGCATCAAGCGCATCGCGAAAACGGTTATAGGGAAAAACATCAAAGGCAACCGGACGCTGTTGCGCGCCAAGCAGGGTAATGAACCGTCGCTGACCGGGAAGAGCATATTGGCTCCACTTGGCGTCGAACACGATATTGCTGGCAACGCGCACCGCATCAGTTGCGTTCGCACCAGAAACACCAAGACCGCAGACAACAAAAAGCCCGACAAACAGGGCTGCTCGCATCGCTATTCGGCTGGTAACAAGGATCAATTAAACGCCCTGCCATAGTGGTTATTACAGATGCCGTCACGCGCAAGCCGTTCCCGGGCAACATTCGACTATTAGGCATATAAGGTCGCCCGATCTGAATACCAGATAGTGATAATAGAAAGACTGCCCGCACACCGTCAGGAAGGATGAAATGAAGTTCTTGCGCCCAATTGGAGCAGAAGGCCAGACAGCCTGAAAATGGATAAAATCAGCAGATTTTTATGGCAGGCAGAGTGATCATTC
The DNA here is from genome assembly GCF_002388495.1 of Thalassospira sp. UBA4513. NCBI lineage: Bacteria > Pseudomonadati > Pseudomonadota > Alphaproteobacteria > Rhodospirillales > Thalassospiraceae > Thalassospira > Thalassospira sp. UBA4513. The sequence continues at coordinate 45,031 of NZ_DGMR01000029.1, read as the reverse complement.
TACGATCCGGCGTCGTATATGCCAGTACCGACTTTTCAGGCGTCAAGCGCCAGACGCCGTTGTCACCTGACAATATAGAAAGCCATTCGTTCGGGATGTCTGAATTTGTCATTGTCTGAGGGGTAGAAGTGCGTGACAAAGCCCCTTGCTTTAGACGATGATAGAGCAAGCCTAATATAAAAAGTATATCTTGCACCTAAATGTGCACGAGCACCCTAGAGCATCGGTTAGTAGCGATGCAGGGTCTAAGTTGGGACACACTTGACTGAATGGATATGATATTCGGATCGGATAACAGGAAGTGACAGCGACAACCAAGATCGCAAACCCACGCGACATTGCGCACAACGTTATGGCGCTCGTCAACGAGCTCAACTTGCAGCCGACGCCACAGGTTTACCATGTTTTCTACAGCTACCTGACAGACGAGGTGCCCGAACTCAGTCAGTTGATCAAGGTCTTGATCCGCAACACGCAGGATCTTGATGAAGAGACTGTTTTCCGAATTTACCACAAGTACCTCGGCACCCACGCGATGCAACAGCATCTGAAGCAAGGGGTCGAGGGGCTGCAGTCTGCTGTCGAACGTGTCGAAATGGCAGTAACGTCGGTCATGCGGGAGACGGATACCTTCTGTGGCGATATCGAGGTCGCATCACAGCAGTTGCTGGCCTCGGACATCACATTGGAGGACGCACGGTCTGTCAGCCGTGGCTTGTCGGAAAGATCCAGCAAGGCGCGTGATACATACAGCTCCTTTAACGGCAGCCTTGAGGAATATCACAAGGAGGTTCTCAGGGTCCGTACCGAGCTTGAGCTTGTCCGCCGGGATGCCCTGACCGACACCTTGACCGGGATTGCCAACCGCAAGAATTTTGACACGTCGCTGCGCGACGCGGTGACGACAACGATGGAGTCCGGCGCGCCATTATCGCTTTTGATGATCGATATCGATCACTTCAAGGAGTTCAACGATAATTTCGGGCACCGTGCCGGTGACGGGGTCCTGAAGGCTGTGGCGCGGGTGCTGGTCAGTTCGACAAAGGGTGCAGACACCGTTGCCCGTTATGGTGGCGAAGAGTTTGCGATCATCCTGCCTGATACCGAGCTGGAGAACGCGGCAAAACTCGCCAACAAGCTGAGACAAAACGTGTCAAACCAACATATTATAAACAAAAAAACCGGCAAGGATTTCGGCAAGTTAACCGTTTCAATTGGCTTGACGGCTTATAATCTTGGAGAGAATATATTGGAGTTTGTGGACCGGGCGGACAAAGCTCTTTATATGGCAAAGCAGGAAGGTAGAAACACCTGCGTGATGCAATAGACAGGGCCCTAATGGAAAACACCAAATCAGGGCATCAATAAATGCATCTCTGAAAAAGAGATTTCGACGATAGAACCAAGATCCAACCAAGACACCGAGCTAACACACATGTCCGAATAGGCCAAAAGAGCAGAACCGATGACCTAACAATCGGACCTGCGATGTACAACATAGTAATGTGTTGCACCGGCTTTGCAGGGCGGAGAAGCAGATGAAGACACCCAATAGCGAACGTAAAATCGAGCTAGAACACAAGATTTTCAAAACGTTCGAAGAATGCCACTTTCAGAAGTCTGATATCTCAGACGAAGCTCTTTTTGTCCTGAAAATGGCAGAAGGATCGGTTGTGTCTTTGCCGCTTAAGGCGATTTGCCGTGAATTCGATATTGATCCGGAATCCAAGGATGGCGATCTGATCAGCCTGATCGACAAGTCGCTTAACTTTGTCAATGTCCTGCGCCCGGGCGACAACCTGCCGCTTGAAGTTCTGACCGGTGAAGCATCATGGGCTGTTGACGAAGATCACAAGGCGATTGCCTATAACCGTATTACCATGCAGTTGGTAACCTGGATGTCGGGGAGTGAAGAACTCATCACCGACCCGGACCAACTGATGCAGATCGCCGAGGATCCGAACACCAAAAAGAAGATCAACCAGGCTTTTGACGAAGTTGCCGAAAAGCTTGGGTTTGGCAAAGAAAACCGCGAAGAAGTCGTCAATCTTGTGCATCAGGTCGCTGATGAGTTGTCCTATATCGAGACGCTCCGCGTGAAGTATCGCAAGATCCTGATGGTGGACCGCAAGTTGCAGGACCTTCGCCGCATCTATGCACATGAAAAAGGTGTTCTGGAAACCGTTACCCAGGCCATCCGACTGCTTGACGACGCCAAAAAGAAATTCGAAACGACGTTTGACGAACTTGATGCCAATACCGGCGAAATCATGTCAGTTCTGCGTAACTTCACTTCGCAGCGCCAATATATCCGAAGCCAGCGTGATGACCTTTATAAACGTCTGCGCGCGTGGGAACCGCTGATCGAACAGTGGGAAGAACTTGAACTGGAGCGCGGTCCCAAGGCTGTCAATCTGGTCAAACAGACCTACCAGTTCCTAGCCCCGCGCTTCATGAAGGTCAAGCAATGGCTGCTGATGACCAAGGTGCAAGACGGTGTTTCCGAACAACACAGCTTCAAGAACGAAGACGAACGCATGGGCAAGCTCAAAGGCAAGATGATGCAGTGGTAGCCCTGCCCGCCGTGTTAGGGAATAGAAAAAAGGCGCGCTGTTCAAGCGCGCCTTTTGTGTTTCTAAGCTGCCTTGTCGACCTGACTTAGCGGGCCTTTTCACCGGTCATGGTGATTTTAAGCGCCACATGGTCATCCAGAACTGCAATCGACTTGGATGCATTTGCCGGCACCGGGACCTTGCGATCAATGCAATAGGCAATCATCGCAGCCGCAAGTTCTGCGCCTGCGGTTGGAACAATCAGCTTTTGACCTTCATCAGAAGTAACCGTCATACGCGCGATGACTTCCGGTTTGCGTTCCACCTCAAAGCTGCTGATCTGACCGGGCGGAAGCGCTTTGCCGGTGCGTCGACCATGGGCCAGAATTGCCTTGATCAGTTCGCCGTCCTCGAAAACGATACAGCGTATCTCGCGCATGGTCGGAAATCCTCAAAACAGTTGTTTGATTACATATTGTTATGATGAAACAACAAAACAAACATCAAATTCAGGCAACGCGTTGAAATAATGCCCAAAGCACGACCAAACGCCGCGAACGGCCACCAGATCAGCTACTTGCCAACCAGACGCCCACGCCGATCATCAATGTTCCGGCGACACGGTTGAGGATGCGCACGTTACCGCTTTTTTCAAGGAAGCGACGCAACGACCGCCCACCGGTGGCATACATCGTCATGCAGATCAGCTCGGTCACCAGAATGATCGCAACCAGCACCGAAAGCTGTGGCGCGATGGGATGCTGCAAACTGATAAATGGCGGAAGCAGGGAAATCATAAAGGCCCAGCCCTTGGGGTTGGCAATCGCGGTAACAAAGCCCTGTGCTGCCAGCCCGGCGGCTGTTGCTGTCTTGGCACCTTCGACTTCGCCGGAAATTGCCATGCGCCCGCGCGAACGCCACAACTGAATGCCGAGCCACGCCAGATAGGCCCCGCCGATATACTTAAACACCGCGAACACGGCCGGATACTGCAACATGATCGCCGCCACGCCTAGTGCCGAGGCAACCACAACAATGCCCACACCGATCAGTTCACCCACCATCATCCAGAGTGTGCGTTTCAGACCGATTGTCATGCCAAGGGTCAGCGCAAGTGTCATGCACATACCCGGCGTAATGGAGACAAAGAAGGCCGTGGGGATAAAGGCCCCGATCAACGACAAACTCAGCATAATGGTTCCTGTGGCTTGGATGGCGTTCCGCCCTGACCGTCACCATTGGGGGCGTGACGTCATCAGGGACGAAATCACTACCCGATTAGTCAAATTCCGACCAGTATCTTTTTGGTATGGCCGAAATGACATTTCGGCTGCTGTGTCGGACAGCACGAAAACAGCACAATGGCCCGAATATCGTAACAGAAACGCACATGCCAAACCCGGCCCCGCTAAATTCCACTCAAAAAACAGACCAAAAGGTACAAAAATTACTTGACCTGAAGGGGCCCGCCGACGAAATTGGGGACGTCGCCAGCAACAGCTGGCATTCAAAGCCAATTGATGAAGACCGATGACCGCAGACATTTGCAACATTGATGCATATGCCGACCGTGCCGAAGCCACCGCTTTGCGCGCGCTTGCGCTGTCTGCCCTCAACCTAATTTCCGGTCTCCTTGGTCTAGCAGAGCTAGGCGCTCTACGACTTACTCGCCCCTGAGCGAATCATGCCGGTCCGGATCACACGAATAGCTTGTCGATCCATTTACCGCAGCTCAGGGGAAAAAGTCGCGCCAGACGGCCCGCACTCCTTCCAGACAGAATTTACATACCGGGCAAAGACCCGTTTGATCAGGAAACAAGATAATGGCTAGTGCAAACGACAATCGCGTCATCATTTTCGACACCACTTTGCGTGATGGGGAACAGTCCCCGGGTGCATCGATGACGCTTGATGAAAAGCTGCGCGTGGCGCACGCACTGGCGGAACTGAAGGTTGATGTCATCGAAGCAGGCTTTGCCATCGCATCGAACGGCGACTTCCAGTCCGTCCATGAAATCGCCAAGCAGGTCAAAGGACCGACCATCTGTTCGCTGGCACGTGCCGCCAAGGGCGACATCGAACGCGCGGCAGAGGCATTGGAACCGGCTGAGAACAAGCGTATCCACACCTTCATCTCCACAAGCCCGCTGCATATGAAATACAAATTGCAGATGGAACCGGAACGCGTTCTGGAAAAGGTGATTGAAAGTGTGACACTGGCGCGCAAGTTCACCGACGATGTTGAATGGTCGGCAGAAGACGGTTCGCGTACCGAACATGACTTCCTGTGCCGTTGCGTCGAAGCGGCCATTGATGCCGGTGCGACCACCATCAACATCCCCGATACGGTTGGATACACCACGCCGACCGAATATGCCGAACTGATGACCATGCTGTTTAACCGCGTGCCGAACATCGACAAGGCGATCCTGTCGGTTCACTGCCACAACGATTTGGGCATGGCGGTTGCCAACTCGATCTCGGCGGTCAATGCAGGGGCGCGTCAGATCGAATGCACGATCAATGGCCTCGGCGAACGTGCCGGTAACGCCGCACTCGAAGAAATCGTGATGGCGATCAACACCCGTAACGATGCCTTCCCGTTCACCACGGGCATTGATACCACCAAGATCATGAACGCATCGCGTCTGGTTTCCGCTGTTTCCGGCTTTGTCGTACAGCCAAACAAGGCCATCGTTGGCGCCAATGCGTTTGCCCATGAAAGCGGCATCCATCAGGACGGCATGCTGAAGAACGCCGA
>NZ_DGMR01000029.1:5408-39613 GCF_002388495.1 Thalassospira sp. UBA4513 | reverse complement strand
AAAGCGGCATCCATCAGGACGGCTTCCTGAAGAATTCCGAAACCTATGAAATCATGAAGCCGGAATCGATTGGCTTGAACAAATCAAGCCTGGTCATGGGCAAGCACTCTGGTCGTCACGCGTTCAAGGAAAAGCTCAAGGAACTGGGCTTTACCGATTTGGGTGACAACGCGATTGAAGATGCGTTTGCACGCTTCAAGGACTTGGCCGACAAGAAAAAAGAAGTCTATGACGACGACATCGTCGCTCTGGTCGATGACGGCATGCGCGACAACGAACATATCAAGTTCGTTGGCCTGACCGTTACCTGTGGCTCCAAAGGCCCGCAGACTGCGGAACTGGAACTGACCGTCGACGGTGAAACCCGCACGGCCAAGACCACCGGCGATGGCCCGATTGATGCGACCTTTAACGCGATCAAGGAGATCTATCCGCATGACTGGCGCCTGAAGCTTTATCAGGTGCACGCCGTAACCGAGGGCACCGATGCCCAGGGAACGGTCACAGTCAAACTCGACGGCGAAGATCGCACGGTTGTCGGCAACGCATCGGATACCGATACCGTGGTTGCATCCTGCCTTGCCTATGTTACGGCAGTGAACAAGCTGATCGAAAAAAGCAAGAAAACCGCACCGGATGCGATGGCATCCTAAGCAAGGCTTATTGGTTTACATCTAAAGGGCGGCACCTATGCCGCCCTTTTCTTATGTGTGAATGGTGGCATGGCCAACGGTGTGATAGAATTTGGCACCCGTGAATGGAGTTGCCGATGGCCCCGCCAAGCAAAGCTCTGCGTGCGTTTCCATATGTTCTGATCGTTACGATTGCTGTGGCCCTGTCTGTTGGCACGGTCATAACTTCCACAAACGCGTTCGCACAAACGCCGACAATGCAGTCGGGTCAGCATGTCACCGTACCGTCACTGCCCTACCCCAAAAGCGGTTTGAGGCAACGCCTGATCGCCGCCGGGAAAGCCATACCTAGCGTTGATGAAAGCCTGCAAGCAGGTATTCCAGCAGTTTATTTCGAACCGGCTGCGGCCAATGGAAACGCAAAGCCACCTTATCCTGCCATCGTCGCCCTGCCCGACTGTGACAACCATTTTCCCGAAAAGTGGATCAAGATCCTGCGACAAAGCGGATACGCCGTACTTTTGATCTCACCACCTAACGCCCATCCGACGCAGGATTACTGTGGTGGCGGGGAACTTCAAACGCCGAAACACGGTCTGTCCTACTGGGCGTTCGATGCCATCAGCGCGCTTCATTACCTTGCCGGGGCAAAATCCATTGCGCCAGCAAACATTGCCGTCTTCGGTTATGGCTATGGTGCCGGCGCAGCTCAGCTAGCGATTTATCGCGATGGCCATGCCAAACACTACCAACACCGATTTAAGGCGCTCGTCGGGCTAAGACCGCAATGTATGTCGGAAATGGACAACTTTGTGCCCAGCCTGCTTGTGGCTGTCAAAAATGATCCATTTAACCCACCGGCATGGTGTGAATGGCGTATGGATCGCGACCTTTACAACGGGCGCGAACTCGTTCGGTTTGAAGTCGTTGAAAGCAGCGAAATGATTGAAAAACAAACGACTCGCACAACGTTGCAAATAGAAAACAGTCCGCTTGTAGTCTCACTGGTGACAGATTTCCTTTCTGCAATGGGCATCTCAGAAAATATAGGACGAAATTGAATTTCTCCGCCAAGACCATATTACTGATCATGTTTTTGATGCCTTATTTCAGGAAAATTACGCGCCTTAATTATTCCTCAATCCCCTGAGCAGATTATTCGTGCATCGGCTTATTCCTTACGCTATCAAAGCCGGTACATTCGCTTTTGAGATTTTACTTTTAACCGGGGCATAGGGCAGGAATGTTTTCCAAGCTTCTTGGGGTTTTATCCTCCGACATGGCGGTGGATCTGGGCACCGCGAACACACTGGTTTACGTTAAGGGACGAGGCATCGTTCTGAACGAACCATCCGTGGTGGCCATTACCGACGAAAAAGGCAAGAAACAGGTCCTTGCAGTTGGTGAAGAAGCCAAACAGATGCTCGGTCGTACCCCGGGGTATATTCAGGCGATCCGCCCGTTGCGAGACGGCGTTATTGCGGAATTCCACATCGCCGAGGAAATGATCAAGCACTTTATCCGCAAGGTCCATAACCGTCGCAACTTTGCCAGCCCGGAAGTCATCATCTGCGTACCGTCGGGTTCGACCGCAGTTGAACGCCGCGCCATTCAGGAAAGTGCAGAAAGTGCTGGCGCGCGTAAAGTCTGGCTGATTGACGAGCCGATGGCGGCTGCCATTGGTGCCGGCCTTCCGGTGACGGAACCGACCGGCTCCATGGTTGTCGATATCGGCGGTGGCACCACCGAGGTTGCCGTTCTCTCGCTGGGCGGTATCGTCTATGCGCGTTCGGTACGTGTCGGTGGTGACAAAATGGATGAAGCGATCATTGCTTACATCCGTCGCACTCATAACCTTCTGGTCGGCGAGAGCACCGCCGAACGCATCAAGAAGGAAATCGGTTCTGCCTGTGCACCGGATGACGGTGATGGCGCAACCGTTGAAATCCGCGGTCGTGACCTGATGAACGGCGTTCCGAAGGAACTGCTGATTTCTGAACGCCAGATCGCAGAAAGCCTTGCAGAGCCTGTTTCGGCAATCATCGAGGCGGTGAAAGTCGCCCTCGAACAGACCCCGCCGGAACTTGCTGCTGACATCGTGGACAAGGGTATTGTCCTGACCGGTGGCGGCGCGATGCTGGGCAACCTTGATTACGTTCTGCGCCACGCAACCGGTCTTCCGGTTTCGATTGCAGATGATCCGCTTTCCTGCGTTGCACTGGGTACCGGTCGCGCGCTGGAAGAGAAAAAGATGCTGCGCAACGTCCTGCACACAGCATACTGATAAAAAAGCGGCCTTGAATATCATCACCGGGTCGTATCCTTACTGGACGCGACTCGGTGATTTCGTTATGGTTGAATATCCCGCACGGGATGAAGAACAACCTTTTGGGAATTCGCGGGGAATACATTGGCACAGCATGGTGGTCCGCAGCAGCGTATCTTTTCGCCGTTACGCACGGCCCTTCACCGCTTCGCTTTCATACTGCTGATTTTATCGGCCTTTGGCCTGATGCTTCTGGGCAAGGCCGATACTGTTCTGATCGAGCGGATCCGCGCCGCGTCGGCTGATCTGGTGTCGCCGGTGATGAACGTCATTTCGCGCCCTGCGGCCAGCATCAACGAGCTGACCGACAAGATTTACAACCTCGCCCATCTTTACGAAGAAAACGAGCGCCTGCGCCGCGAAAACCAGCAATTGCTGGCCTGGCAGCAAGCCGCACGCAATCTGTCACATGAGAATGCCCGTCTTCGCGATCTGGCAAGCTACACCTCCCCGCCTGCCCTGCATCTGGTAACCTCCCGCGTGATTGCCGATATGGGCGGTGCCTATGCCCACAGTGTGATGATTTCCGCCGGATCGCGCGATGGCGTTGCCAAGGGGCAAGCCGTGATTTCGGACGAAGGCCTGATTGGCCGCGTTGCCGAGGCGGGGTATCAGGCGTCACGTGTTCTTCTGATCACCGATATCAACTCTCGTGTTCCGGTTGTTGTGGAAAATTCCCGCGACCGTGCATTTCTTTCCGGTGACAACACCAACCGCCCGCTCCTGACCTTCCTGACTGCGGATGCGGCCGTTGCACCGGGTGACCGTATTTTGACATCGGGCCATGGTGGTGCGTTCCCACCGGGCATTCCGATCGGGGTTGTCTCATCGGTTTCCGAAAATGCCGTTCGCGTCGCTCCGATGTTCCGCCGCCATCAACTGGAATATCTGCGGGTTGCTGATTACGGCCTTCAGGGCATCCTGAGCGATGACCGCATTCGCCAAAGCCAACCGTCCAACGATACAAACATAACTGAAGTATCGCCGGACCTGCCTGACGGCGTCGGCATTGTTCCTGCAGGCCCGACCGGTAATGACGGCACATCCCCCTCCACCAACGCGGCAGGGGAAGCCCAGTGAAACCCGGCGTCTGGCATCGACTGGACATTATTGCCCGCGGCCTTTTTCCTGCCTTCAGTGTTTTCGCTCTGTTGCTGATTAATCTTCTGCCGCTCAGCGTGCCGTTGTTATCAACCGCCTCACCGGCACTGGCACTGATGGCTGTGTTTTACTGGTCGGTGAACCGCCCTGACCTGCTGACGGCCGTTACAGCCTTCCTGCTGGGCCTGTTGCAGGATCTGTTGATGGGCTTGCCGCTTGGCGTCAGTTCGCTTGTGCTCGTGCTGGTGCAGACCGGATCGGCAAGTCAGGGGCGCTTTTTCCATAACAAGCCGTTCAGCGTGATGTGGTGGGGCTTTGCATTGGTGGCCATTCCGGCACTTTTGGTTCAGTGGCTGCTGAGTTCGGCCCTGATCGGTGCATTGTTGCCCTTCAAGGCAACCATGATCAGCTATGTGTTGACGGCTGCCTTGTTCCCGATTGTTGCCTGGGTTCTGGCGCGCGCACAAAATACCCTTTTGCGTTATGTCTAGGCTGCCATGCGCGATTGATGAACTGCGCAATATTGATGTTTTGGCAACGGCTACTAGCTATGATGGGGAAAGGCTGTTTTAATCCCCGATCAACCGGGATAAAACGGGCCAGAAATTGAACACTCGGCCTTGCGGCTACTGACGAAATACAGGTATCCAACGCCCATGTGGCATCGTGACTCAGACCGGTTCAGACTGTTTACCCGACGCGCCCTGATGCTGGGTGCGGGCAAGGGTGTATTGCTGACTGGTCTTGCCGCGCGGATGTACTACCTGCAGGTGCTTGAAAGCGACCGCTACCAGACGCTGGCCGATGAAAACCGCATTTCACACCGCCTGCTGCCGCCACCGCGTGGACTGGTCACCGACCGTTTCGGTGCACCGCTTGCCGTAAACCGGCAGAACTATCACATCATGATCGTGCGCGAACAAACCCCCGATGTCCGCCGCACGCTTGAAATCCTGGACCAGATCATCGAGCTTGGCCCCGACACCATCGAGCGCGTTGAACGCGATGCAGCCCGTCGGCGTTCCTTTGTTCCGGTCACAGTGCGCGATAACCTGACATGGGATGAGGTCGCACGCGTCGGCGTCAATGCACCCGACCTTCCCGGACTGATCATTGATGCCGGACGATCGCGCGACTATCCCGAAGGACCGCACCTTGCCCATACACTGGGTTATGTTGCTGCAGTATCCGAAAAGGAACTGACAGGCGATCCGCTTTTGGAATTGCCGGGCTTTACCATTGGCAAAAGCGGCGTTGAAAAGGTTTATGACTTGGCACTGCGTGGCACGGCCGGCACCAGCCAGGTCGAAGTCAACGCACTGGGCCGCGTTATTCGCGAACTTGAACGCGAAGAAGGTGACAGCGGCAACACTGTCGTCATGACGCTTGATCTTGAATTGCAGCGCTACACCAATCAGCGACTGTCGGATCAGGAAAGTGCGGCCGCTGTGGTTATGGACATCCATAATGGTGAAGTACTCGCCCTTTCGTCGCATCCGGCCTATGACCCGAATGCCTTTACCAATGGTATTTCGCACAAGCTTTGGAACAGTCTGGTCAACAACCCGTATGCACCGCTTTCCAACAAGGCTGTGAACGGCACCTATGCGCCGGGTTCAACCTTCAAGATGTGCGTCGCACTTGCCGGACTGGAAGCAGGCATTATTTCGCCCAACCAGAAATTCTTCTGCAACGGGCATCTTGATCTTGGGAATGCACGTTTCCACTGCTGGAAACGCGGCGGTCATGGCTGGATGAACATGCATGACTCAATCAAGCATTCCTGTGACGTCTATTACTATGAAATTTCCCAGAAAATCGGGATCGACCGCATTGCGGCCATGGCAAACAAGCTGGGCCTTGGCGAAGATACCGGCATTGACCTTCCCAACGAACGTAGCGGCCTTATCCCGACCAAGGACTGGAAGGAAATCCAGCTTGGCAAACGCTGGCAGGGCGGCGAAACGCTGATTGCTTCTATCGGGCAGGGTTACGTTCTGACAACGCCTTTGCAACTTTGCACGATGACGGCCCGTCTGGCCTCTGGAAAAGCCGTGCGCCCGCACCTGACGCGTGACAACGTCACCCCCGAAGGTGTCACCAGCCGCCAGGCCGAAGAATTCCCGGAACTTCAGGTCAGCCGCGCCAACCTGGCCCGAATTCGTGATGCGATGAACGGCGTGACCAACGAATTGCGTGGCACAGGCCATGGCGCACGGATCGCGATCAAGGGCATGGAAATGGCTGGCAAAAGTGGTACCAGTCAGGTTCGCCGCATCACCATGCGTGAACGCCAGACAACCGGGGTGCTCGATAACAATGACTTGCCGTGGAAATACCGTGACCACGCCCTGTTTGTTGCCTTTGCGCCGGTCGATAACCCGCGTTACGCCTGCTCTGTGGTCGTCGAACATGGCGGCGGTGGTTCGAGTGTTGCGGGCCCGATTGTTCGTGACCTGCTGCTAAAAGCGCAGGAACTGCAATCTGCGCGTCAGGGTATCTCGGCCGCCGACCAGCCCAATAGTGCAAATCTCCGGCGCAATCCGGCCCACACCGATCAGGACGAGGGTTAAGCCATGGCAGGAAGCAGATTTCGCATTGGTGAAGACCCGGATTATGTGCCGATCGGCCGCCGGTTGTTATTGCTGAACTGGACGCTTGTTCTTTTGATCGCAGCACTGTCTGGCATCGGCTTTGCCATGCTCTATTCAGCGGCCAACGGATCACTGCAACCCTGGGCCGAACGCCAGATGATGCGTTTTGCCGTGGGTGCGGCACTGATGATCATTATTGCAGTAACCGATATACGTGTCTGGCTGAAGCTTGCCTATTTCTCGTATTTTGTTGCGCTCATTTTACTGGTAGCGGTCGAAATCAAGGGCGATATCGGTATGGGTGCACAACGCTGGATCAATCTGGGTTTCTTCCAGTTGCAGCCGTCCGAACTGATGAAAATCTCTTTGGTTCTTGCACTTGCACGCTATTTCCATGGTTTGACGACCGAGGATGTCGGTCGTATCCCGCTTTTGGTTCCGCCGATATTGATGGTTCTTGCGCCCTCTGCCCTCGTATTACGCCAACCTGACCTTGGCACCACGTTGCTTCTGATTGCCGGGGGTGGTGTGATTTTCTGGCTGGCTGGGGTGCGCATCTGGAAGTTCGCGCTTGTTCTCGGCACGGCACTTGCGGCCATTCCGATTGGCTGGCAGTTCCTGCGCGAGTATCAAAAGAACCGCGTTCTGACCTTCCTGAACCCGGAAAATGACCCGCTGGGTGCGGGCTATCACATTACGCAATCAAAGATCGCGCTTGGGTCTGGCGGGCTGTTTGGCAAAGGGTTCATGTTGGGTTCGCAAAGCCATCTGAACTTCTTGCCGGAAAAACAGACCGACTTTATCTTCACCATGCTGGGCGAAGAATTCGGCTTGGTCGGCGGCATGGCGTTGCTGGGCCTTTATGCGCTGGTGATCACCTATGGCTATGTCATCGCCCTGCGCTGTCAGAACCAGTTTGGGCGCCTTGTCGCCATCGGTGTGACCTCGACCTTCTTCCTTTATGTCTTTATCAACATCGCCATGGTAATGGGGCTGATCCCGGTGGTTGGCGTACCGTTGCCGCTTGTGTCTTATGGCGGCACGGTGATGATGACCATTCTGGTCAGTTTCGGGCTTTTGATGAGCGTATCAATCCACCGCGACATCCGGATTTCCCGGCAGGGCAATGACGACGGCCGCAATTAAAGACGCGCATTCCTGATGCACATGCATCCGGCGTCGCGCAGGAACTATCCGATCAATCAAATGTCAGACGGCAGCTGATCTTTGAATTCCGAAAGCGTGCTAAAGTCAGCCTGCTTGCATCGGTTGCGCCCGGTTGCCTTGACATCATAAAGTGCGTGATCCGCCAACGAGTACAATATCCCAGGAATATCAGTGTTTTCCGAGTTCCTCAGAACATCAAATTGCGCGGCAACGTCCTGATCAAACTCAGCCAAACCCTTTGCAGACGGCAAGCCCGACACCCCAAAGCTTGAGGTAAAGGAAAGCTTGCTACCGCCATACTCGACACTGTTCTGCTCCAGGCCCTTACGCAAACGTTCGGCAAGGATCATCGCACCCTGCAACTCCTCCCCCGGCAGCAAGACAGCGAACTCTTCACCGCCCATGCGCGCAGGAATATCGATGGAGCGCAGTGTTGTTCTAAGTGTGTCTGCCAAGGCAACCAGAACAGCGTCACCGGCCTGATGGCCATAGGTATCGTTCAGCGCCTTGAAACGGTCGATATCAAGAAGAATGAAGGATACAGGCGTATCCCTGCGCCGCCAGACGGCAACAGCGTCTTCCAACCTGCCCAGAAAGGCACGGCGGTTAGGCAACCCGGTCAGTGGATCCGTTGACGCAAGCACTTCAAGCTTTTGCATCGCGGAATTGAGTTCTTCTGTACGCTGCGCGACACGCTCTTCCAAAGTGATGTTCGCATTCTGCAGTTCGTCGCGGGCTCTGCGCAATTCCCCGACTTGCTTGCGGATCATTCCGAAAAGCCCGACCGTCACCGAACCAAGCAACTGAACTTCGTCGTCATGACGATGTTCCGGCGGCATCTGAAGCGGGCGACTATCGTCTGTCGGGTTCGCGTTAACGATATAGTTTCCAAGCCGTATCACGGGTCGTGAGAAAACGAAGTAGCTCATTGCCGCAAAACAAAGGGCCATCACCGCCGCCAAAATCATGGTCGCAAGGAAAGACCACGAAAGACGCGTCATGTAGGCGTTCACATAAACCTGTGGATTAAGCTCAATCACCATCTCGCCAATGGTGGCGACAGGTTTGCGTTCGGGGTCGCGCACCGGAACTGTGATGGTTTGCAGCCCGCCAAACATCTTCTCGGCCCAGCGCGAGACCGGTATTTCGCCTGCGGGTCGTTTTAACTCAAAAAAGATACCGTCATCGGCGTTGGTAAGAATAACGCGTGCAATGGACCGATTGTTGAGCATCCCGCGCACCATAATATTGGCCAGTTCGCGGTCGCGCTTGATCATGACTTCAGTCGCGACAGGTGCACTGGAGGAAAAGATACGCTGGTTGCTCTGCTGATAGACACCTTCGAGCCAGAGATAATCCTGATATCCGCGAATGGCGACGATGACGAGGCCAAGAGCAACGGCCAGAAAAAGAGAGTACTTTAACTGACGAGCCGCAATTGTGCTGCCCAATCGCATCCCGGCAAGATCATCAAAATGCTTTTCGTCTGGTTCTCGTGCTAAGCGTCTCGACCTTGTCTTTCTAAAGAGTTACCGGATGATGGCTTTTGCTATTCACGCATGCCATCGCCGGGATGTAACACAAAGTTATACTCTGTGCCGAATGGGGAATTGGCAATACTAAAATCCTTGAAATCCAAGCTGTTCCAATCCCTGCTGCCCAGGACATCGACAAAGTGAGATATGTTTTCGCGTGTGATCGCCTCCATCCTGAAAGAGATTTCGGGATGATGGGAAAGAAATTCAACGCCATGTATGTAATCATGAAGCAATACCATGACCCATGCGCCAGCAAAGAAGTGCCCCCCGTGGGTCATGGTCATCTTGCCGTCTGCGACGTTGCGCAACCCCGCAGGTGACCAGTTCAGTCCACCGACAAAGACGTCCTTACCCGGCTTCCGCCCTGCTTTCTCCAGAGCCGCAATTGCACCCAGCGCAATATCATCATTGGCAGCCCAGATTGCATCGACGCACCCGCCCCGTCTAAGCCAGTTTTCTGTCTGACGGTATGCCTCATCGTATGACCAATTTGCCACCAGACGACGCTGTTCGCGAAGAAGCGGAAAACGACTAAGCGCATGATCAAGCCCCTGCAGTCGCTGAAGCGAGGCTGGTGTCTTGCTGTCCCCGGCGATGGATAACAGGCATAGCGGCGCTGGTTGCCGATTTTCGGCTTGAAGACGTGCACTATCTATCAAGGACTTGGCGATGTCGTAACCGGCTCGCTCGTTGTCCGGCGTCAGGGAGAATATCCAGTGATCAAAGTCCCTGCCCGGATAGCCATATGCGTTCTTTTGCTCTTTTGTCAGGTCATTGAGCAACATGATGACCGGGATGCCCCGTTCTTCTGCTTCCAGAACGATGCGCGTTCCCTGCTGATGTTCGTTAACGGCAATGATGTAATCAGGCGCGGGTTCAAGGGCAAAAACCTTCTGCGCACTTTCGATCATCATCTTGCTGTCGCGGTTGCTATCGAAAACGATCAGTTCATAGCCAAACTGATCTGAAGCCGCCTGCATGGTGTCGCGCACATCTTTCCAGAAACCGCGATCCCCATAGCCCGGATTGATAAAGGCGACGCGTGTTGGAACGTCAGTGACGTCATGCTCCGTCGCTTGTGTGGTTGCCAGTGGCAGGCACGAAATCATAAGCACGAAAAGCAAAACCACCGCGCACGACTTCAAACCAATTTTCTGTTCTTGCTCTTTTTGCTGCGGGCTACAGCGTCGGACTAAACAACCCACTTAGGCATACCTCGATTTACAATACATCGCTTAAAACCGGCAACGCCGTGCATGCTCGGGCCACGCCACAGTTGCAAACGGTGGCGGAAGCAACAGGCGCCCTCCACCCCGACCGGTTAGTTACAATATACGATGGTATACAAACTTGATGTCAGGATGGGAACCGGTTCTTTGCAAAATCGAGGTAAAATAAACGCAACATCAGCCGCCGGTTGATTGCGTACGCTTCAACGCTTCGACCAATTCCTTGTTCGACATGTTGGCCCGGTTCTGTATGCCTTTTTGCGCGGCCAAATGATACAGATCATCTCGACGCCACTTGTCGTAACTTGGCGCGCCGTGAAGACGCTGTGCAGAAGTTTCCTGATCTGTTTGCCCAGAAATTTTATTAAAGCTCGCCACTGTTGCCTCCATGTTGGGACGGTCACAAGCAGTCTTGGCACTGTGTACAGTGCTGGTGGATGAAAATCCGTTCTAGATTTCATGTAGGGGGAATTGCCTGATTTTCTATTCCCCGGAACGCATTTTTCATCGCCAAACGGCGTAACAAACTGAGTAATCTTGCAAAAATAATGAAAAAGGCAGATCCAATTGATCTGCCTTTGGGGTCACTCACACCACTGAAGCAACAGATAACAGCTTATGGCGCGGCCAGGAACGCACGCATGGCGTCCACTGTCTGTTGTGTTATCTCGTCAAGTTCCTTGATCTTGTCATCAAGCGCAGGGTCGAAATCACCTTCGAAACGTTCAAACGCCAATGCAGCTTCTGCAAGTTCGGGCGCCGCCATGTTTCTGGCCATCCCCTTGATGGCGTGTCCGGACCGCTTGATACCATCAGGGTCCTTTGTCGTTGCGGCTTCAATCAGTCCGGCGCGCTCTTCGTCGTAGGAGGCCGGGAGCAAATTCACCAACAGCAATACCTGATCTTTGCCAAGGACCTGGCACAACTCGTCAAAACGGGCGTTATCAATCAATTCCATCGACAAACCTTTCTGTGCAGCCCTCGGCAGTATCACCTCTGGCACAACACCACTCAACCCGTACCAATGTCGGGGGCATTCCGGCTTTTACTGCATATGGTTAATCGTAGCACAGGCGTCCACAACGTCATTTGCCCATTTTAGGGTTTCGGCATCCATTGATTGCATATGACGGTATTTTTCAAACTGCTTGGCAATCAAGGCCAGACGTTCCAAAAACACCGGAGGATGATCAAGCCCCAACAATTGATCGGCAAGCGGATCAAAGGCGGCATTCTGAAATTCAAGTGACAGGCTGATCCTGGGTTCGCTGGCATACGGGCTTGCCCGTCCCCCCCAATGATAAAGATCCTGTCGCCAGCCCATTACCGCACCAGGCTTGGCCGGAAGGGCGCGAATGTCTTGAAGGCGGACCTCCCCCGGTTCTGAAACCGGTGCCGGGTAACCTTTCTCGAAATTGCGGGGCAAAACATGCATACAGCCATTTTCAGGCGTGGCATTGCTTAGCGGCACCCAAAGAGAAAGGCTGATCAACATCTCATCGCCAATCGTACTTTCCCCTTGATAATCGCGATGCGGTGGCCAACCACTTCCACCAACATCGGAACCGACATGCCACGCCCAGAAGTGCGGCAAAAGCGCAATCCGATCGCCCAGGAAATGGGTCAAAAGCGGACGTAACCGACGAAACACATCCCAAGCTTCATCGTAAAGATATATCAGCGCGGGTGACAGGCCATTGGCAACAAGCACCTCAATCCCGCCACGAAGTTTTTCAAGCTCGCCTGCCGGCAAAACATCGTGGATCAGGAAATATCCCTCATCCCAAAACCGTTCAGAAAGCGCGCCCCCATCAAAACCACCTTTATCGGCACCAATTTCCGCGACATCGGTGCTTGGACTTACACCGTTGGAAATCGACAGTTGCGGGTTAAGCTTCTGCCATACCTGAATGTTGGTGGCATTTTGGGCTGTGATCATGGGAAAATGTCCGGTATTGAGGATGGCCGGACGATACGCAGCACTTTCCGCAATGGCAAGCGCGGAAACTTGATCCAAACCACAGACAGTTCACTTTCGATCAGGCTTGGCCCCATCATGACAAACAGCCATATCACGCCAAAAGAACAGCCGCCGATCAATCACGGTGGCGCAGTTGATCGGGCGGCAAACCGATATGGCATTCCAACAAGCGACTGGTTGGATTTATCGACCGGTATCAATCCAATAGCCTACCCGGTTCCCGATATTGAAAATGCGCACTGGCAACGCCTGCCACTCACCTCGGAGCTTGATGGTCTGAAAGCAGCGGCCAAACAGTATTACACCCTGCCGACGACAGATCATCTTGTTTGCGCCCCGGGCACACAGGCCCTGATCCAGATGATCCCGTTCTGGCTGAAAGACCGGATGGCAGATCAGGCAACCAAAAACGTCCATGTCATGGGGCCGACATACGGCGAACATGAACGGTGCTGGCGACGTGCCGGGTACCACTGCCAAACCCACCAAACCGATCCGGCTGACAGGATTGCCAAGGCCACGGATATTCTGAGCACTGCCGAAACGGGAACCGTCGTTATCTTGGTCAATCCCAACAACCCGGACGGGGCCATGTTTGCCCCTGACGATATCTTCAAGCTGGGCAAACGTGCAGATGCACGTAATTGCTGGCTTATGGTCGATGAGGCCTTTATGGATTGCCAACCGGACCAATCGGTTTGTTCGCGCATTGATCAGTTGCAAAACACCATTGTGTTGCGTTCATTTGGCAAGTTTTTCGGCCTAGCTGGGGCGCGACTTGGCTGTGCCGTCATGGATTGCAACCTTGCAACTGATCTTGAAAGCCGCATTGGCCCATGGGCCATTCCCGGCCCGACGATGGTCGTGGGCGCGCAAGCTTTTTCCGATACGGCATGGCAGCAGCAAAGCCGAACACGTCTGACGGCAGACGCAGCGCGGCTTGATGAGCTCATCACCAAGAACAGCAGACTGGCTCTATTTGGCGGCACCGATCTTTTCCGCTATTACGACGGCGAGGATTGCGTTGCCTTGGCAGACCACCTTGGACACCGGGGTATTCTGGTCCGGCTATTTGATCATGATGCACACAAGGTTCGGTTTGGCCTGCCCGGAACTGATATAGACTGGAAACGCCTTGAAGACGCGATGGCAGATTGGCACAGCGCAGACCGGTAAAATGACCTAAAGGCCGCTTTCTTCCCAGGATTGCTTTTTACGATAGATTGTCGACGGGCTAACCCCCAGGGCATCGGCTGCACGCGGGATGGATCCGCCACAACGCTCAATCGCCTCTTCGATCGCCTGTTTTTCAACTTGCCAAAGCGGCTTGATCTCGCCAAATCCGAGCCTTCCCGAACCAGATGCTGACGGCGACAATGCAGTTTGATCTTCGTCCCCAAAGTTGCCGCCCGCACCAGCACCAAGCAGTTGGTTGCTGCGCCCGGAATTATGGTTTTCGACAACCTTGCGCATTTGCCGGGCACCGGCAAGAAAGGCCAGCGCCTCCGGATCACCGGCCCAATGACGCCCGGGACCGCCCGGCTCGTTTGAAACAACCGGATGGGGTGGCGGGGCCTCGATCGTCCCCGATCCGAACTGGTCACCGTCAGTGCCGCTATTGACCGGCCTTGGCACCATTGAAAGCGCCACCTCGGTCCCGTTATTGAGCACAACAATGTTACGGATGATATTTTGCAACTGGCGAATATTGCCCGGCCAGGAATACCGTGCAAACAGGGCGGAAACTTCGGGACTGAACCGTTCGAAATCGCGGCCTTCCTCGCGCGTGAAGCGTTGCAGGTAGAAATTGGCAATTTGCAGGATATCGTTATCGCGATCACGCAGAGGCGGCATGTGCAGCGGAATAACGTGCAAACGGTAATAAAGGTCTTCGCGGAACCGCCCGGAACGCACTTCTTCAAGTGGGTCGCGGTTGGTCGCACAGACAAAGCGCACATCAACCTTTTCGATAGAACTGCCGCCAACTTTCTGGAATGACCCGGTCTGGATAAAGCGCAGAAGCTTGGTCTGCAGGTCCAGATCCATTTCGCAAATTTCATCCAGAAACAGCGTGCCGCCATCCGCACGATGTGCTGCCCCTTCGCGGTCGGAAACAGCACCTGTAAACGCCCCTTTGACGTGACCGAAAATCTCGCTTTCCATAAGGTCTTTGGGAATGGCACCACAGTTCAGCGGAATGAACGGATCCTTTGCCCGTTCCGAACGACGATGGATTGCCTCGGCGGCGAGTTCCTTACCCGTACCGGACTCACCGGTGATAAAGACAGTCGCACGGCTGGGGGCAGCATTTTCGATAATGCGATAGATATCACGCATGTTTTCCGACCCGCCGATGATGTCGAAATACATCTCGTCGGCGTCGGGACTTTCCAGATCAATATCCGGGGCACTTTGAAGGGCGGGCGCACCTTTGATCGCCTTGGTCACGGTGTCGCGCAACTTGTCAGCAGTGAAGGGTTTTAACAGGAAATCCCATGCCCCTTCGCGCATCGCCTCGACCGCGACATTGATTGATCCGTGGGCCGTGATAACAACAATTTTGCAATCCGGTGCGATTTGCGCGGCAGCACGAAGAACCTCGCGCCCGTCCATATCGGGCAAAATAAGATCAAGAACAAGGACATCCGGCGGATCATGGCGCAATCGTTCTATGGCGTTTGTGCCACTGACGACGTGATCAACAACGTGACCGTCGGCACGCAAGTAATCCTGATACACGCGCGCCAGCGACAGCGTATCTTCCACAATTACAATGCGTGCCTGCTCTGGCATTTTATTGTTCGTATCCCGATATACCAATGTAGGTCAGCATACCGATAGTGTTGCTCATCTAACAACTACTAACATGTATTGCAGTCACTACCCAAACCATACACAATCAGATTAACGTTAAGAAAAGCATAGTCTTGGCCGGGTTTCCGCCACCGGCCAAACGCTTCAAGGAGAGTCCAGACTTGAATTACAAGACAGATTTCGCCAATGGAACAACCACAGTCGAAGTGACCGGTCGCTTCACATTCGGCGATCATTCGAGCTTCCGCAAACTGATCGAAGAAGTTCGCGGACATGGCTCATCCACGCTTGTTCTGGACATTTCCGGTGTCGATTTCATTGATTCCGCCGGTCTTGGCATGTTGCTGCTTGCCCGCGACGAGGGCGAAAAATCCAACACAAACGTCATCCTGCGTGGCGCACAGGGACAGGTCAAGCGCATGCTTGAAGTTGCCCGCTTTGATACCTTGTTCCAGCTGGAAAACTAATCAATGCCTGTTGGCCGAGACTCACGTGCAAAGTACTTGGTTGCCGTGCCGCACTCCGTCGCGCAACAGGACCTCTCAAAGCTTGTCGCGGGCATAAACCTGTGGGACGCGACCGAAGCTGGAGCCAAATACATATCCGGGCAATCGCCCGAGGATTTTTCCAGCCAACGGCGTTTTTCATTTTGTATCTTGCCATCACAGGTCGGTCGCGACTGGCTTGGCAGCCTGATCCGTCTGAATTGCGACACCTTTGTTGAATGTTTCCCGGAACTCGACCTTGGCGACTTGGCACCGCTGGTCGGTAAGAAATCACTGCCAAAACATGACCTGCTGGTCTGTCTTTCAACACGCAGCGCCTATCATTTGCCGGTGGCGCGCAAATTTGTGACCAGCCTTCGGCATCGCGGTCTGATTGGTGATGGCGTCGCGTCCTCGGTTGAAATGGCCGTGCAGGAAGCATTCGCCAACTCGCTCATACATGGCAATCTCGAACTTGCAACCGGCGGCCATCTATCGATGGATCGCTTCAAGGAGCTCGGCGAAGAAACCGAACGCCGCCTTGCATCCGGCCACCATGGCGCCCGTGCGATTATCCTGACAGCACGTCGGCGCAAAAATGGCCAAGTCGTTATCACCATCAATGATCAGGGCAACGGATTTTCACCGCCTGATGCAAACGCAACCGCCCCGATTTCGCGTAAGGACACGACCTTTGGCCGCGGCCTCCCCCTGATCAGAAGCCTGTGTCACTCTGTGAATTTCCTGCGGAATGGCCGCACGATCGAACTGACTTTTGATGACAGTCAAAGCACGACGGCGTTAGGCGACACGGCATACCTCAATGATCTTGAAACGCGCCTGACGACGTCGCCCGATGCACTGCGCATTGCGCAGAACGCAACCATCCTGATTGCCGACGACACTCTGTTGTCGCGTGAAATCATTGCGTCCTACCTTCGGGCTGACGGGTTTACCAATCTGGTTTTTGCCAAGGATGGCGAAGATGCAATTGCCCAGATCAAGGCGCATAATCCCGATCTGATCATTCTTGATATCATCATGCCGAAACTGGATGGTTATGCCGTGTGCAAGGCCGTCCGTGCTGATCCTGCCTTTGCAAAAACACCGATCATCGCCCAAACCGCCCTTGAAGAAAACGAAGGACGCACGCGCATTTTCGATGACGGGGCAACCGACCTTATCCTCAAACCGCTCAACAAGGCAGAACTGATCGCCCGCACCAAGATCCATCTCGAAAATCGTCTGCTGGTGCAGCAACTTCAAGCCTATCAGGCACGCACCCAGTCAGAACTGGAACTTGCGCGCAACATGCAGGAAAACCTGAACCCGACACCGGAACACTATCGTGGGGTCGGCATGGATTACGGCTTGCGGATCAGTGCGACATTCCAGATGTCCTCGGAACTCGGTGGCGATATGTGGGGGTTAGTACCAATTGATGCCCATCGGCTTGGCGTTTATATCGTTGATTTCGCCGGCCACGGGCTTGGTGCGGCACTCAACACATTCCGCCTGCATTCCCTGATATGGTCAGAACAAGTCGACGATCAGACGCCGGATGTGTATTTGCAGCGGCTTAATCGCCACCTCAAGGGGCTTTTGCCTGTCGGGCAATATGCGACAATGCTGTATGGCATCGTTGATCGACAGAACAACACCTTTGCCTATGCCAGTGCTGCCTGCACGTCACCTGTTCTGGGCAACACTGCGACTGGCGAGGCACGCTATCTTGATGGTTCCGGGGTCCCACTTGGCGTTATCAGGGACGCCCGCTATGAAACCCGCGAAGTGCCTTTCGACAAGGACAGTTTCCTGCTGCTTTACAGCGACGCACTGATCGAAACAACCTTGGACAATGGTCAGTTTCTCTGTGAGGCAGGCTTGCTCAAGATGTTGCAAGACACCGTTCTGGAAGGCGGTCGTGACATTGACCTTGCCGCACAGATTGCCGATCAGTTCATGGACCGTGCACCGGCAAAGCTTGATGATGATTTCACGATCGTTTCCCTGCAAGCCGCAAATATCCCGTCTGCTGGCTAGAAACCTGCCGGATCAGGAAACGCGGCACCCACGACCGATGGTGGACTGGATCAGGTCGCCAAACGGCTCGACATCACCCCAAATGACCTGTGTATGATCGAATGTCGGTTGCGGTCGGGTCTCGCGGTCATCATGCGAAACGGTATGCATACGGCTTGCAACCACGGTACGTATCAGGTTGGCAAGTCCCTTGCGTGCGCCGGCATGATCGGGTTCGGCGGCAAGAACAGCACCAAGCTGATCAAGTGCACGCATCTTGTCCCGGCATCCCAGCAAATCAGCGGCAAGCACGCGCAACTCCCGCGCATCGGGGCGCAGGCTGATGGCGATTTCAAGATGTTCAAGCCCAAGATCACGGCGGCCGGTCTGGATATAAACCCGTGTCAGGCCCAGATGCGTCGCCCCATCAAGATCATCAATCAGCAAAGCCCGGCCAAACGCATTCAGCGCAAGATCACAAAGACCAAGATCAAGCAGAACGTGGCCCAGCACACGAAGGCGGGCGGGCTGGTCGGGAAGACTGTCGATCAGACCGCGCAGACGGGTACGGATTTCCGGGGCAAGCTCGATATCGCCCGTAATCGCCATTGCGGATGTTTGCAAAATCTCTGTCTGCGACGACATGGTCAACGGCCTCGTTCCCGCCAAAAATCGGGACCGGTGGTTGTGTCATTTCACAAAGTACCGTTCCCGCTTTGGACAGAGTAGCGCCATCTGGTTGCAGGAAGATTAACCGAGTCGCAGCTTATCGCATCCAAGGGCCGAGGTTTTCGGCACTTGGCCCGACGTCACTTGCCAACACCTTCGGCCAACGCATCAAGTTTGACTTCGCGAACCGGGCGGGCAAAGAAATACCCCTGCATCAGCCGCCCTCCCAACGTGATGATCACATCGCGCTGGCTGTCGTTTTCGATCCCTTCCAGCACGCAATCAATGCCAAGGTTCTGGCACATATCAATCACCGTCTTGACGATACGGCGGCTGCGTTCGTTATGCGACAGCGGGGCGACAAAGCTGCGATCAACCTTGAGCACATCAAATTCAAGTTCGTGGACATAGCGCAGGCTGGAATAACCGATGCCGAAATCATCAAGGGCAATGCGCGCGCCATGATCGCGCAGATAGCGGATGCTGGTCCGGGCGGCCTCAAAATCACGCAAGAACGCCGTTTCCGTGACTTCAAAGGTCAATCTTCCCGGGTCGATGCGATGCTTTTTGATCTCGTCGATCAGCCACTCTACCGTATCGGACAGAACAATATCGCGCGCCGAAAGGTTAAACGATACAGGCAGGTTTTCCGGCCAGTCCTGCATATCGACCATCAGCTTTTCGAACAGAACCCGTGTCAGAAAACCGACCTGGCCGGTCTTTTCTGCCACCGGAAAGAACGTGCCTGGCGAAACCGCCCCCATCTGCGCACTTTCCCAACGCGCAAGCGCCTCAAGCGAGCTTACCTGCCCGGATCGAATATCAAATACCGGTTGGTAATGCAGTCTGAGCTCGGTCGATAAATCCGCCTTGCGCAGCGCCTGTTCGATCTGGGAGTCATGGCGGATCAATGTTTCGTGGTGGGCGGCAAACAAAACCGCCTCGCCACGTGCATTCTTTTTCGCATGATAAAGTGCAAAGTCAGCCCGCTCGAACAGGCCGTTCGGGCTGCGCGCCACTGTGGGATAGGTCGCAAACCCCAGTGATGCCGAAACCTGCACGGTCACACCATTTAGGACAAACGGGCGATTGAGCGCGTCACAAAGCTCCTTGCCAAGAGCAATCAGTTCGAGTGCATCGTCATAGCCCTTAAGCAGCAATCCGAACTCATCGCCGCCCAAGCGCGCCAGAAGCGTATCGTGACCAAGGACTTTGCGAAGCCGCCTGCCCGCCTGCTGCAACAGCTCATCGCCCGAGGGGTGACCATGCACGTCATTGACAGGCTTGAAACCGTCCAGATCAATCATCGCCACCGCGAATGTTTCATTCTCGGCGGCAGCATTCACCGTATCTTCCAGCACGGAAAAAAAGGCCCGGCGGTTGGATAAACCGGTCAACGGATCAATCAGCGCCAATGCCTCGTTCTGGCGCGACAGTTCAATCATCGTCTGGTGCTGTGCTTCAAGATCGTTCTGGGTCTGGATCAGGCCAGAAAAATTGGCATAAAAGCTTCGGATGATCTGAATAATCATCAACGACACAAGCGCCATATTGACCGCGATCGCAACATAGACTTCGTTGCCGCTGGTGCCGAAGAAGAACACGAAGGTGCCCAGCACAATCGCCACAACCAGCAATGCCGCAGGCGGGAAATTCACCAGACAGAAAATACAGCCAACAACGGTGATCGATATGAAATAGGCAACGTGGCCGCGCTGATAGGCGTCGCCATAATCAAACATCGTGATCGCCCAAAGGGTGAACAGGACGGATATCACCACCGCCAGCACCCTGATGCGCTTAAGATGTTTGATACAGACATCAACGTCATCAATATCAACGCGGGCCCGGTTCCAGGCAACCGCACGAAAAATACAAATGACACCGAGAACAATCACTGCATGGACTGTCATCCAGTCGGGTGCTGTTCCGTAATGGGTATAGGCAAGAGCCACCGCGTTGGCCAGCAGCAGCATATAAAGGACAGGTATCTGACGCGAAAGAGCACCAACCTGCGCGCGCAACAGTTCCGGCTTGTCTGTCCGAATTTTTAACGTGTCGGCAAAACCTTGCCAGAAACTACCGGCTGCCACTTGTCCCAGACCTAACGCGTTCTTTATCCCGAAAAAATACTATACAGGAAAAGTGCGACCGAACATCACTGATTGCAAGCGGCGTCTAAATACCCCTGCCCCGAATATCCCGGGATCTGTTTGCTTTGGCCAAGGCCTGGTTACGTCTTGGCAGTTCGGCCCTTTTGTGCCTGTGAACGGCGCGCAGCCCCAAGCGCCAACGTGGCAAATTCAAGAATTTGTTCTTCGTTATCAAGCCATTCACCGGGTACTTCGAAATAAGACAGGGTCACCGGCCTTCCCGACGGCACCGCAAATGGCTGCATCTCCATCGCATCAAACCGGTCCTTGGTCTGCGCGTCTCCTTTGAGATACAGGACATCATCGGAAATGATCGCAAAGAAGGCGCCGTCACAATAAAGCCCGACGGCGCCAAACATCCGTCTGGGCCTGATATGCCCCAAAGGTGCCAGCAGCTCTGACACCAGCATAACGAACTCGCTATCGACCGATGCCATTAAGGATCTCGCCTTCAACACCTTCGGAAATCAGATAATCACGCAATGACCGCCCCGGAACCGGGCGAAAGCGCGATGTCGATATTTCCATATGGGCAATCCGGTCGGCCCGAAAAACGCGAAAGGCCTCGCGCAATTCGCACCAACTGGCCAAAAGCCACGTACTGCCAAAAAACAACATGCCAAGCGGCCAGACACGGCGGCGGGTATTGTCGCCCTTTGCATCGGTGTAATCGATATCAATCAGAAACCGTTCGCGGATGGCGCGCCTGAGGTCCGGCATCGAAATGGCAATCGGTTCCTGTGCAATTTCGGCAATCGCAATCGGAACACCCCCGACCAGACCACGGATTTTTTCGGGCAACACCGCCTCGATCTTGGTCAGGGCATCACCGGCGGCACGTGCCATTTGCGGATCGGTCCAGCTTTGAACCATGCGGGCCGCAACAACAAGCGCCTCGATCTCGTCAGCATCAAACATAAGCGGCGGCAAGTCATACCCATCGCGCAGAATATAGCCCACGCCTGCCTCCCCCTCGACCGGAACGCCCGATGCGGCAAGGTCGCGAATGTCGCGGTAAATGGTACGTTCGGAAACTTCAAGTTCCTCTGCCAGGTCACATGCGCGGCACAGTTTGCGGCGGCGCAAGATTTGAACAAGGCGAAATAATCGGTCAGCCCGTCTCATGATCACTCCTTTGTCATCCTGCCCCAAAAATTAGCATACCGCTCCTGACAGGCTCCTGTCAGGAGGGATGTGCAACCATTGACAAATCGGGACAGGATTTACCCCCAACGTCAGGAGCATGACGATGAAAGTCACCAACGCCTATCAGATCATCATCACCGAAAAATTCACCCAAAGCCGCGCCTTTTACAAAAAGCTCGGCTTCACACCGGTCTTTGACGGTGACTGGTATTGCCAGCTTGTCTGGCCGTCCGCACCATCCGTTCAGCTTGGCCTGATGAAGCAGGGACACGAAACCCAGCCCGCCATGTTCCAGGCGGCCACCATCGGCGAAGGAACGGTTCTTACGCTGGAGGTTGAAGAAGCCCGCGATGCAGCAGATGAACTGCGCGAAGCCGGGTTTGAATTCGCCCTTGAACTTCGCGATGAGCCATGGGGCCAGCGCCATTTTGCCCTTCTTGATCCCAATGGCGTGCGCATCGACATCGCAAGTGCCACTGCCGAACTTTCCCCGGAATATGCCCAGCAGTTCAAGGAAACCGGCGAAGGCGTGCTTGCCTGACCTCCCTCGCGCACCAAGCCCCGCAAACCTTCTGCCAACGGCCTGCCCAAGTGGCGGGCCGTTTCTTTTAACCGAGCATCTTTGCAAACCGGGATATCGCCGCCGCGGCATCGGCAATGTTCCGGCTTTGGGTACGTCCGAAACTTTTGCGCGGCTTGAAGTCATGTTCGCCGTCTTCAACCCAGTGAAGCCCAATGCGATCCGAAAGCCCGTAACCCGCAATCTCATCCGGACTGCCAAACGGGTCGCGCGTACCATGACAAATCAGACCCGGCGTTTTCAGGGTTTTAAGATGTTCTGTACGCAGGTTTTCAGGCTTGCCCGGTGGATGGAACGGATAACCAAGGCAAACAAGACCGGCGACACCAAGATCATCTGCCACCATGCTGGCGATCCGTCCGCCCATGGATTTTCCACCGATGATCAACTTCTCTGGCCCGCCAAGTGCGCGAACAACTTCACCGTAATACTCGATCAAAACCGGTGCCCGATCCGGCCCGCGCTTTTTGCCTTCAGTCCGGCGTTTGGCCATATAGGGGAACTCAAAGCGTGCAACGCGCAGGCCCGACTTGGCCAGTTCGCTCGCCATTTCGTTCATGAACGGGCTATCCATAGCGGCCCCTGCCCCATGGGCCAGAACGATTGTCAGGGCAGCGTTTTCATCGCCATCAAACTGAAACTGGATCGGATCGGTGCTCAAAACAGGTTCCCTACTGGCTGGCATATATTGATTAGCGTCATACAGAAACCGCCGATATTCTCCAAGTCCGAGATGGCCTTCATCCGGCGGGATCACGCAAATACTCGCATCCATCGCACAAGCTGGCTATAATTGTGATCCCCACCTTGACGCCCCCCACAGGCGCCAGCACGCCATCACATCGCGCCACCCGCGATCAGATGCCTTCCATAAATGACAAAGGCCGCATCGTGTCATCCGAACCAACGTCACCGATCATAAATCCCCCCAAAGAACGGCTTGGCCGTCTGCCGAAACCGGTCCAGTGGTTATTGCTGATTTCGACCTCCGTCGTGTTTTCGGTCCTGCTCCATCATTGGCAAGTCCCGGCCTCACTTCTGGTGGGTCCGATGATCATCGGCATTCTGATGGGCACCAACGGCGCAACCATTGCCGCCCCCAAGCAACTTTATCTTGGCGCACAGTCGGTGTTGGGCGTGATGATCGGTGGTTCGATGACCATCGGGATTTTGACATCCTTTGCAACGGACTGGCCGATGATCCTTGGCGTTACCGGCATCACTTTGCTTGCCAGCAGTTTTTTGGGCTGGATCCTGTGTGTCAAACAGGTCCTGCCCGGAACCGCAGGCATCTGGGGATCAACGCCCGGTGCGGCGTCTGCCATGGTGATCATGGCAGACGCCTTTGGCGCGGATGCAAGGCTTGTCGCCTTCATGCAGTATGTGCGCGTGGTAATCGTTGTCGGTGTCGCGTCCAGTGTCGCCAATTTCTGGGTTGATCCGGAAACGCTGGCTGCCATGGGCCCCCATGACTGGTTCCCGGCTTTTGACCCGGCCGGTTTTGCCCTGACACTCTGTCTGGTGGTTGCCTGCTGCTTTGTCGGCCAAAAAGTACGTTTGCCATCCGGTCCGCTTCTGGTGCCGATCATTGTCACCATGATCCTGCATGTCAGCGGTTTTTTCGATGTCGTCCTGCCGGAATGGTTTCTGGGCCTGACCTACGCCATGATCGGCTGGGTGATCGGTTTGAAATTCACCCCGCCGGTCCTGCGCCACGCAGCACACGCACTTCCCAAAATCCTGTTATCGATCTTTGTTTTGATCAGCTTCTGTGCCGGGATTTCGGGGCTTTTGGTGTATTTCATGGATATTGATCCACTGACCGCCTATCTCGCGACCAGCCCGGGCGGCCTTGATTCTGTTGCGATTATCGCGGCCAGCACGAATGTCGACCTGTCCTTCATCCTCGTGCTCCAGGCAACACGCTTTTTCATGGTGCTGGCCTTTGGGCCGCCACTGGCACGGCTGGTCGCCCGGCGCACCCCCATCACGTCAAAAATCGGATGAACGGATCAACCTAGGTCACTAGGCGATACGTATCTTGCCAACAAACCCTTCGACGCGGGCGCTTAACTCTGCACCCTGTTTTTCAAGGTCATGGGCAGCGTTACCAAGCTCGCTTGATACGTGCTCACTGTGTTTTATCGCTGCGGTAATTTCCGAGACACCCTCACCAACCAAACGGGAGTCTGCGACCGCGGCATCGACACATGATGCAACCGAAACGCAGGTTTCTGTTTGCTGATCGGCTTGTGTCGCTGTCGCCTCTGCCCGGTTCTGAAGATTATCCATCGCCAAGGCAATCTGTTCGATATCGTTACCCGCTTTAGAAATCGCATTGAGTATTTCACTCATCCAGCGGGCGATATCCTCGGTCGCACTGGCAGACTGGCCCGCAAGCGCCTTGACCTCCTTGGCGACAATCGCAAACCCCTTGCCTGCCTCACCGACGCGCGCCGCCTCAATCGAAGCGTTCAGGCCCAGCATCTTGGTCTGCGCGGCGATGGCAGAAATGGAAGCCAGCATCTTCTCAGCATCAGCGGCACGATCTTGCAGTGCGACAAATCCGGCGCGCATTTCGCGGGCCTGACTGCCCATATCATAGGTAATCTTGACGGTTTCGGACGCATCCGTACCAACGACGGCCAACGCATCTTTAAGGCTTTCCATCTGGTCTGCGACGTCTTCAATCCGTGAAATGGCCCGCCCTGTCGCATCATCAATGCCGCTACTGCATTTCCGGGTTTGATCTGTGCTCTCGGCCAAAACGTCAAGCGCACCGCGCATTTGACTGACAGCCGCCGCCACCATGCCAACAGTTCCCTGAACTTGCGACTCAAAGCTTGATGCCAGGGCCTCACGCGACCGAATGACGCGTTCACGTTCCAGCACACGCGCAACCTGCCCGCCAATAAACCCAAGAAGCTCAAGCATTTCATCATCAAGCTGTGCGACGCCCGGGCTAAAGAATTCAATGACGGCCTCTGTCTGCCCCTCCAGCTTGACTGGCAGGGCAAAACAGCCACGCAGCCCGTTTCTGGACGCCGCCGCTGCACGCAAAAAGCCGTCTTTCACGGTGACATCGGCGATACACACAGGCGAACCGGTTGCCGCGACAGCGCCAATAAGGCCCTGCCCGATCGCAAACACAGTCTGTTCGGACTGGGTGCGAAATTCGGCAATGTCACCTGCCGCAATCGAAGAACTGATTGACCAGATACCTGCAGACGAAAGTTTGTCATCCACACGCAGATACGCATGCCCAACCGGCCACTGACAATAATTGCAGACTGCCGAAAGGATTTGGGTAACCGCCGTTTCCTTGTCTGCGGCCTCATCGGCGATAGCACTGACCGTCCGCAACAGCCGCAGGATATCAGTCATGCTGGTTTTGCGATTGGGGCCGTTAAATTCAGGATCGTTTTCAGGGGAAATAGAGCGAATAAAACCAGCAAGCATTTGACTAACTCCGAGGCATAACCGTCGAGCGTCACCAAAAGACGCTGACAAAGTTGCGCAAGCCTCGTTGCCTGCCGATAAATCATTGGGTGAGTGGCGCCGTTGCCATCACGTGCATTACAATAACCTAAAGCTGCACACGCGAAAAGAATATTTCGCACGTGCAGCACACTTAATTGATGTTCATCAGATGGTGAAAATGCCCTGATTGAAAAACAGTCAGTTCGCGGGCCTAAATTCGTACGCGGCGAAACACACCAGACGCCGTCATCACGCCAAGGATCACCAGAACCACTGCCAGAACCAGTGCCAGGTTGCCGGGTTCCCCCAACAGGATCACACCGCCAAGTGCTGTCAGGGCCGGGGTCATTGCGCCAAAGGCCGATGCCCCGGTCGATCCGATATGGCGCACGGCAAGGCCATAGGTAATCACGGCAACACACCCGGCCAGGAGCCCCTGGGCAGTCAGCAACATCATGATATCCCCCATCGGGGCATCGCCAATGGTGGTGCCGGTAAACAGCGCGATAATCGCCATCACGACAAACGACCAGAACCCGACAAAGGACGCGGCTTCAAGCGCGCCCAGGCCGCTTTGACGCATGGCATGGGTGTAGCACGCCCACATAAACGCCCCGGCCGACACAAGGCCATAGCCCATCAGCATGTCATCACTGATCACACCGGCCGGTTTGAGCGCCACCAGGGAGGCCACACCAATCACCACGGCGGCATAGCCAACAATGCGGACCTTGCCCGGACGTTCACCAAACAAAAGCATGGCAATCAGAACCGCCCAGACCGCCATGACACCGGGCAAAAGAATGCCAACATGGCTTGCCGGGACAAACTCAAGGGCGCTAGCAACCATCAGGGTATAAAACGCGCCGGAACCAACGATCATCAAAAGCCCGTTGGTCATGGAAAGGCCCTTGGGCCAGATGCCTTTTCTTATCCAGATCGGGGCAAGCAGGACAAAAGGCACAACAAAGCGCATCAGGCCAATATCAACAGCGGTAAAGCTTGACGTCATGGCATAGCGGGTGGCAATCAGCCAACCGGCCCAGATGCAAACCGTCGCAAGTGCGGCGGTCACACCAACCAGTCGGCTTTCCGTCGCACCGGTGGCAGAGAGCGCGGAAGTTTCAGACATAACAGGTTATCCAGTAAGGGGTTGATTTTGCCCAAATCAGAGCATTTCTTGCGCACCGCAGCAACCCCTTTGACCTGAGGTCAGCTATGCAAGATAAAAAACGGCGCAAGGTTTCCCCCGCGCCGTTTGCATATTCAGAGAACTGATTTCTGATCAGATGCCGAATTCGGCGAAGAAGTCGTTGCCCTTGTCATCAATGACGATGAAGGCCGGGAAGTCTTCGACTTCGATCTTCCAGACGGCTTCCATGCCAAGTTCCGGATATTCGTGAACATCGACCTTCTTGATGCAATCCTGCGCCAGACGGGCAGCCGGACCACCGATAGAGCCAAGATAGAACCCGCCATACTTGGCACAGGCATCCTTGACCGCTTTTGACCGGTTACCCTTGGCCAGCATCACGAAAGAACCGCCTGCGGCCTGGAACTGTTCGACATAGGCATCCATACGCCCGGCCGTGGTCGGACCGAATGAACCCGAAGGCATGCCTTCTGGCGTTTTGGCCGGACCCGCATAATAAACCGGATGATTTTTAAGGTATTCCGGCATCTCTTCGCCGGCATCAAGGCGTTCCTTGATTTTGGCATGCGCGATGTCACGGGCCACAATCACGGTCCCGGTCAGCGACAGACGGGTTTTGACCGGATATTGCGACAGCTGCTTGCGGATTTCATCCATCGGACGGTTCAGGTCAACCTTGACCACTTCGTCATCAAGATGCTCGTCGGTGACCTGCGGCAGGTACTTCGCCGGATCATGTTCGAGATCCTCGATAAAGATACCGTCCTTGGTGATTTTACCCAGGATCTGACGGTCGGCAGAGCACGACACGCCCAGACCAACCGGGCAGCTTGCACCATGACGCGGCAGACGGATCACACGCACATCGTGGCAGAAATACTTGCCACCGAACTGCGCGCCGATACCCATTTCGCGGGTCATCTCAAGGATCTTCTGTTCCCATTCCAGATCGCGATAGGCCTGACCATGATCGCCACCTTCGGTCGGAAGGTTATCGTAATAACGGGCTGACGCCATTTTCACGGTCTTAAGGCACGCCTCGGCAGAGGTACCGCCAATGACGACCGCCAGATGGTAAGGCGGGCAGGCAGAGGTCCCCAGCGTACGGATTTTTTCATCGAGAAACTTGCGCAGGCTTTCCGGGTTCAGAAGCGCCTTGGTCTGCTGGAACAGGAAGGTCTTGTTGGCAGACCCGCCGCCCTTGGCCATGAACATGAATTTGTATTCATCGCCCTTGGTCGCATAGAGATCAATCTGCGCCGGAAGGTTCGAGCCGGTATTCTTTTCCTCGAACATGTTTTTCGGCGATACCTGCGAAAAGCGCAGATTGTGTTTCTGATAGGCCTGCCAGATGCCCTTGGACAGGGCTTCTTCATCGGAACCATCGGTGATGACCTTGCCACCGCGCTTGCCCATGACAATGGCCGTACCGGTATCCTGACACATCGGCAAAACGCCGCCCGATGCGATGGAGGCGTTTTTTAAAAGATCCATCGCCACGAACTTGTCATTGGCGGTGGCTTCTTCGTCATCAAGGATTTTGCGCAACTGTTCGAGGTGCCCCGGACGCAAAAGGTGCGAGCAATCAAAGAAAGCCTGAAGGGTCAGTTTCTCGATCGCCTCGGGTTCGACTTTCAAATAGGTCTCGCCATTGACGTCAACGGTCGAAACACCCTCGTCCCCGATCTTGCGGTAAGGGGTGGTGTCCTTCCCCTGCTCAAACATGGGTTTATAGACAAAATCACTCATCGGAAGGTTCTCGTCTCTCTCAAAAACAAGGTGGGTTTGTTCTATGTGTGGCTGGTTTTAGCGCCAAATGGATCAAATTGCCACGATACATTAGCGTAATACGCCCTGCCCCGGACGCGGGAAACATCAACGGGGATCAGGCAAAGAAAAAGGGCGGATCAAGCCCGCCCTGTAAATCTTCTATTTCTTGCGGAACGCATCAAGTGCGATGACCTCGCCGGTTTCATTGGCATCCGGCTTGGGTTTTTTGCGCGATTTGGATGGCTCGGTCACGAGCGTCGGCGCACCGTCTTCGCCTTCAATCAGATCGGCATCAAGATCATCATCTTCGTCATAGTCGAAATCTGCGTCATCCATTTCTTCTTCGACACTGAATGTCAGCATGAAGTTGGCGGACGGATCGACAAAGGCCAGCATCGCGTCATAGGGCACGACAACCGTGGTCGGCATGCCATCAAAGCTCATTCCGACCGAGAAGTGATCATCTTCGGATTTCAGATCCCAGAACCGGTGTTGCAAGACAACCGTGATGTTGTCTGGATGCGCCTTGCGCTGGCTTTCAGGCAGGGCCACACCGGGATGGTTGGTCTGGAACGTGATGTAATAGTGATGCTCTCCGAAAAGGCCCTCTTCGGCCACACGCGCGAGGATATCTTTCACCACACCGCGCAGCGCCTGGTCGACCATAAGATCGTAGCGGAATTCTTCCGGTTCTTGCATCAGTAATCCTGTATCTGGCGGAACCACCGGCAATGTCCAGCGCGTCCCGTCATTGTCATATAGCATCTCTGCACGCCAATTACATCTTGGCGTGTTTGATAATCACTCTATTCATAACGAAGCGGGAAAGAAATACAAGAGTGGGGCGTTCTGTTGCTAGGTGCCCCGTCCCCCACCAAATTACCGCTCCCGGCAATCGGAATTTCGCTTTGGTGCTAGTACCGCTTAGGCGGCAACAGCAACCGGAGCATTGTTGTCGTTTGCATTTACAAACATTGGCCCGATGCGGTGGTACCATGCCGAGCGCCCACATTGACTTTTACTGCTCACGTCGATCCTATTTCGGCCCCACGAAGATTGTCTGAGTCGGACAACCGATAAATTTGGTGGAGCCGCCGGGTACCGCCCCCGGGTCCGTAAAGCCTATTCTGTCACGCAGTTTAGCGCCGTAGTCGGGTTGCCCCGACAGCCCCTATATAGGGCAAATGCCCCCCTTTTCACAAGGGGAATCGGGAAATCTTTTTTTGATTTTTGCGGGAACATTTCGGGCTCCGGCAAAGTCCGATTGCCCGTTTTACGCGATATCACACTCGGCGGAAGGTATCGGGATAATCAATCACAAGCCCCGCATCATCGATCTCAAGCTCTGCTGAGAAATTGCGAAAAAGCCCCTCATAGCGGTAGCGACGATCCGGGATCAGACAGGTGTAACGTTATGGCGCACTACGTGGCAGGAAATCGCCCTCTATCTGGCTTGGAAGCGGCACATAGGCCGCCGAGATTTCCCGCGCTTCGCCCTCGGCCAGTTTTAATCGTTTGATCGGAAGCATGTTTGTCGCGGGCGTTATGCCGATATCGACATCAAAGCACCCCGCCAAAGACGGCAACTCCCGCTTTGCAATGCAGTCAAACCAGTTTCCCTTGCCGTCCGAGGTCACATGCATCTGCGCCCCGCCGACATAACTTACCTTGACCTCGCGTGTCGCGAAAGCAGCATCCGTCACCACAAGGTAAGACCCGCCATAATTACCATGCCGCGTCCCGACCACGACTCCTTCAAGCTCTATCCCGTCCGGATCAGAACGACAGACACAGTGCTCAAGCCCCTTTCCATCCCAATCAACCCACTGAACAGTTTCTTGCAAGATCAACACTCCCATACGCCAAACGCGCCCAAAATTCAGATAGTTGAGTATATCCACTGTTCCCAAGTTTACCTGACCACTCCTGACACCTCCTGTCAGCAGAAACAGTTCAAATAACGGTCCGGCAAAGATCGGATGGCGTCGCTTGCCCGTGACCATCGACCTGACTATGCTGCGACAAAAGTGATTCTTAAAATGCAGGACTGAGCATGCAGCAATATCTTGATCTGATGCGTCTGGTGCGTGACACCGGCACGCGCAAGGAAGACCGGACGGGTACTGGCACGGTTTCGATCTTTGGTCACCAGATGCGCTTTGACCTTTCCAAGGGTTTCCCGCTGGTGACGACCAAAAAGCTGCATCTGAAATCGATCATTCATGAATTGCTGTGGTTCCTTGATGGCGACACCAACGTCAAATATCTGCAGGATAATGGTGTGCGCATCTGGAACGAATGGGCCGATGAGAATGGCGACCTTGGCCCGGTTTATGGTGGCCAGTGGCGTTCGTGGCAAGGCGCGAACGGTGAAACCATCGACCAGATCACCGGCCTGATTGACCAGATCAAAAATAATCCCGATTCCCGCCGCCTGATCGTCTCGGCCTGGAACGTTGCGGACGTGCCCAACATGGCCTTGCCGCCATGTCACTGCCTGTTCCAGTTCTATGTCGCCGATGGCAAATTGTCCTGTCAGCTCTATCAGCGCAGTGCGGATATTTTCCTGGGTGTGCCATTCAACATCGCATCCTATGCGCTGCTGACCATGATGATTGCGCAGGTCTGTGACCTGGACGTCGGTGATTTTGTCCATACCCTTGGCGATGCACATCTTTACACCAACCATCTTGATCAGGTCGAAGAACAGCTGTCGCGCGATACCCGACCGCTTCCGACTATGAAGATCAATCCCGCCGTCAAATCGATCTTTGATTTCAAGTATGATGATTTCGAACTGACCGGCTATGACCCCCATCCCCATATTGCCGGAAAGGTTGCTGTTTGATGGGCGGTCAAAAGATTAAACGGGTTGCCGTGGTTGCGGCGGCCGCCAATGGCGCGATTGGCAAGGATGGCTGGATGCCGTGGGAACTGCCCGAAGACCTCAAACGGTTCAAGGCACTCACCCTTGGCAAACCGATGATCATCGGGCGCGTAACGTTCGAGGCGATCGGCCGTCCCCTTCCCAAACGCACATCGATTGTTGTCACACGCGACACTGACTGGTCCTTTGACCACGAAAATGTGAGGGTTTGTCACAATATCGAAGAAGCCATTGAATTGGCAGACGAAATCGCCGTGCGCGATGGAGTCAATGAAGTGATCATTGGCGGCGGTGCGCAGATCTATCACCTCGCCCTGCCCTTTACGACACGCTATGAGCTGACCGAAGTCCATGCCGAGATCGAAGGCGACACCTTCCTTGATCCGCTGCCCGCTGATCAATGGCGCGAAACCAAGCGCCAGAAAATCGATAATCCTAACGGCCCGGATTACAGCTTTGTAACCCTGGATCGGATCGCGTCGTAAACCCAAGATTACGGGCAAATCACAAGCTGTTATTGATTTTGCGGCGCAGTCGGCCCATCTTCAAAGCAATTACAGAACATTCGTTCCAAAGTACGGATCTGATCGAAGGAACTGCCAATGCCACGGCCACGTGCGTTTGATGAAGAAAGCGTTCTTGATAACGCCATGAACATCTTCTGGAGCAAGGGGTTTGAAGCGACCTCTATTCAGGATCTGGTCAATGAAACCGGCCTGAACCGGGCGAGCATGTATGCAAGCTTTGGCGACAAGAAGGCACTGTTCCTGCGCGTCCTTGATCATTACAGCCAGAAAATCAGCACTGAACGCTTTGCCGATCTGCGCAACATCGAAGATGGTCGCGCTGCGATTGAAAAGACATTCCGTGACGCGGCCAAAACCGGCACCGCAGAGGGACGACACAAAGGCTGCCTGATGGTGAATTCGGGCATGGAGCTTGCCCCGCACGATCCGGAAACCGCCGCCATCGCCCATCAGGCATTCCGCCGGGCCGAGGATACCTTTGCCGCCGCACTGAACCGCGCAATTGGTCAGGGCAAAATTGCCAAAGGCAAGAATGTCCGGGCCCTTGCACGCTTTTTGGCTGGCTCTTTCCAGGGCGTACAGCTGATGTCGCGCCGTGGTGCGGATCAGGAAACCTTGAACGACTATTGCGAAACCATTCTGGCCGCACTCGACTAAACCTGCGCGATTTTTCGTAACCGTTTCTGGTTGCGCATTGTCCTGCACTCCTTGATAGTCACGCGCTTGTTTCAATGCCCGCACATCGGGTGCAAAAGCCGGATATATCATGATACGCAGCGACACTTTCTGGGACTCTGCCGCCGATAAATACGCCCGCAAACCGATCGGCAACGAGGCCGCCTACGCGCAAACCCTTGATCGCACGCGCGCCTATCTTTCCCCGGATCAGAACGTGCTTGAAATCGGGTGTGGGACCGGCACCACGGCCCTGAAACTTGCCCATGGTGTCGGGCACCTGACCGCCACCGATATATCCGCACGCATGATCGAAATTGCCCAAGGCAAGGCCAAAGATCAGGCGACCAACAATGTCACCTTTGCCCAAAAGACGATTGATGACATCGCCCAAGGGTCAGAGCGCTTTGACGTGGTGCTTGGCTTTAACATCCTGCATCTGCTTGATCAGCCCGAAGACGCCATTACCGCGCTACATAAGGTCATCAAGCCGGGTGGCATGTTTATTACCAAAACACCCTGCCTTGGTGAAAAGCTTTGGTATCTCAAGCCCCTGATCTGGGTCATGCAAAAACTTGGCAAGGCGCCGCGCGTTCATTTTCTGAATTATGCCCGCCTTGAGGGCATGATCCACACTGCCGGGTTTGAGGTGATCGAAACCGGCTCATATCCAGCCAGCACCGGATCACGTTTCATCGTCGCCAAGCGGGTATAACAGCACTTCCCGAGACAACATCCGCCATCACGGTTCAGTGATGACGGTTCTTTGTTGTTGATTTATAGAATGATCGTTCCATAATCATCTTCAAGTAAACCTGACCCAAGTCATGAGGAACGAAATGTCTGCAATTACCCCGCTGATGCCGCGCCAGAAGGTGCCATCCCTGTCCGTCCCGCTTGTCGGTGGCGGCACATGGTCGCTTGCCGACCAAAGCCCGGAAAACTTCACCATGGTCGTTTTCTATCGCGGCCTGCATTGCCCGATCTGTGGCAAATACCTCAAGGACCTCGATACCAAGCTTGCAGACTTTGCCAAGCGCGGCGTGAACGTAGTTGTCGTTTCGTCCGATGGCGAAGATCGCGCGACCGAAGCCAAGGCGAAGTGGGAGCTTGAGAACGTTGATCTTGGCTATGGCCTTGATCTTGATAACGCGCGCGAATGGGGTCTTTATATCTCGACCTCCAACGGTGTGACCTC
This sequence comes from Thalassospira sp. UBA4513, assembly GCF_002388495.1. NCBI lineage: Bacteria > Pseudomonadati > Pseudomonadota > Alphaproteobacteria > Rhodospirillales > Thalassospiraceae > Thalassospira > Thalassospira sp. UBA4513. The sequence goes on along the minus strand of NZ_DGMR01000029.1, from coordinate 5,486 downwards.
AAGCGGTTATGAAGAACCTGCTGTTTTCTCGGAACCTGGTCTGTTTTTGGTGCGTCCGGATGGCACGCTTTATTTCGG
>NZ_DGMR01000029.1:277-5242 GCF_002388495.1 Thalassospira sp. UBA4513 | reverse complement strand
GCGCTTGATTTCGTCATTGCCAAAAACTATCCGGCACGCGGCGAAGTGATTGATCATACCAATCCCTAAGCACACCTTTTAAAGCCGATAAAATACCAAAGGGCCGGCTCCAAAGCGCAGGAACCGGCCCTTTTATTCTTCATACAATTGGATCGGTACGATCAACCCGCCATCGCAGCGGCAAAATGCGGTGCATCCAGTTCCTGTGCGCGCTGATAGGCCGGGCGGGCATCAATCCGGGCGATGTAGGCCTCGAATTCCGGATATTTCGGAAGAATGCCAAACATGCAGCCAAACCGAATGGTCGAACCAAACACCACATCAACAGTGGTGAAGTTCTTCCCCATCAGCCACGGGTCGGCCTTGCCAACAAAATCGACCAGAATGGGCACCAGCGTTTCCCAGTCGCGATAGGAATTCTGGCTGCTGTCTTCTGCCGTGTACTGGCGCACGCGGTCGATCATGGCCGGTTCGATGGTAGACGGTGAAAAGAACAACCAGCGCAGATATTCACCACGTTTCGGATCATCCAATGCCGGGGCCAGGCCGGCCTCTGGATGCAGATCGGCCAGATAGCAGCAAATGGCGGCAGCCTCGGTTACGACCGTGTCGCCATGCACAATGGATGGCACCTTGCCGAGCGGATTGAGGGCCAGGAGTTCCGGCGTTTGCCCCTCCCCACCCCGGATGTCGATGAGTTTGACATCAAACGGAATGCCCAGTTCCTGCAACATCCAATGTACGGTACCGCTGCGTGATGGTACCGCGTGATAAAAGGTCAAGTTCCGCTGTGATGGCATTCTTAAGGCTCCTGCGTTTGCGCGTGTGATTATGTTTGAAATCCGGCGGCAATTTCCCCTTGTTTCCCAACAATGTAAACCACACGACAGACAGGTTCCTGACAGCTGTATGTCAGTAGGATATCCACCCTCGAATTGACCACGACATCACATCAGCAGCATTTTATTATATTTAATATCCCTTAATAAAATCATCCCTGAGTTGTATAGTAGCACCCAAGACGATCCAAAGAAGATCGCCCGGCATCACATCACACAGGGGACTTCACATGGCCAAACGCAGACTGATTGTATTTTTCGACGGCACCTGGCAGGAACCCGCCAACACACCCGAACCGACCAACGTCGTTAAACTTCTGCGCGCGGTGCCGAGCAGCGACAAGGATGTTTCGCAGATCGTGTTCTATGATCGCGGGGTCGGGACGGGCGATGTGATCGATAAAATTCGCGGTGGTGCGTTTGGCAACGGGTTGCTTGAAAACGTCGTTGATGGCTATCGCTTTCTTGGCAACAACTATCAACCCGGTGACGAGATCTTTATCTTTGGATTTTCGCGTGGCGCCTTTACCGCGCGCAGTCTGGCGGGATTGATCGGGCTCTGTGGTCTTTTAAAGCCACCCTATCTTGGCCATCCGCTTCAGACCGATATCGCGAAAATTGTCAGCTCCGATCTATCGCCAGAGGCAAAACGTACCAAGATCTCGACCCTCGATATCGAAACCCAACTGGATGTGCCAATTGAATGCGTTGGCGTTTGGGATACGGTCGGGTCGCTTGGCATTCCGGGTGACCTTGGACGCCGCCTGATCCCCGCCAAGTATCATTTTTACGATGTGCAGCTTGGCGGGCACGTTCGGGTTGCCCTGCATGCAATGGCGATTGACGAGAAACGCAGTGCCTTTTCACCAACGCTGTGGGTCAAGGAAAAGGGCACCAAATTGCCGGACAAACAAATTGTCGAACAAGTCTGGTTCCCCGGCGTGCACAGCAATGTTGGCGGATCTTACGATGATTGCAGGTTGTCTGACATCACGCTCGACTGGATGATCAAGCGGGTCAAGAAACACACCAAGCTCAAGCTTGATGAGTCGCACCTTAAGACCAAACTGGCCCCGTCAGTCGACGGGCGCGGGTATGAAAGCCGCACCATGCTTTATTCGAGCTCCCGCCTTTACCCCTATCAGCGCCTGATCGAACAGATTGCACCGGAAACCAGAAACTTCTGGGACAAACTGCGCATCAAATGCCCGAACTTTGACCGTCGGAACATCATCCCGGATGGGCTTGAGACGATCAATGAAGCCATCCATGTCAGCGCACTGGTACGTTGGAATATCTCTACCGGAGTCTTGCATGACAATTCGCATGAAGGGTCACTCGAACGCGTGCTGTATCGCCCGTCTAACCTGAATGCGGTACTTAAGGCCCATTATGCCGGTAAACGCACGCCCAACATCATCAACTGGACCGGTGCGACCATGCGCAAGGACATTCCGTGGCCCGATCAATCGACCCTGGAATAATTGGCAGATCAATCGTCGCTATCTGATCTCCTGCGCGGGCGCAGTACAATCCACGCCGCGACAAGTGTCAGCAATGCCAAGCCAAACCATGTCAGCGCATAGGTCAGGTGGTTGTTGGGGAAGCTAATTTTGGTCAGGCCACCCAGTGGCAACTTGGCCGGGTTTTCTGCCCCATCACCGTCAATGAAATACGGCGCGACATTGGTGGCATCCAGTCCCCGCTTGGTCGCCATCGCCTTTACATCGCGTGAGTACCAGCGTTCTTCGGACGGCACGTTATCACGTATGAAAGTTCCGACCGGTTCGTTGATGCGAAGCAGGCCGGTGACAGTAACCTCACCCTCGACCATGCCCTCAGCCCGCGTATCGGGATCACGCTTTTCGGTTGGCACGAAACCGCGGTTGATCATGATAATCGTGCCGTCATCCCGCATCAGCGGTGTCAGAACCCAGTAACCTGCCCCGTAATCGGTTGCAGTATAGACCTGCGTTTCAAGATCGTTGCGATAGGTGCCTGTCACACTGACCTTGCGATATTCATCGCGTGCGCGGGTTACATTTTCCCAGTCATCACGCGTGGGTGCGGCAACCGCATCGCCATGCACACGCGCATCGACCCGTTCGATCAGATCAAGCTTCCAGGCCCGACGTTCCACCTGCCAATATCCAAGGGCACAAAACCCGGAAAACAGGATAGCGGCCAGCATCAGGACAACAATTCGGGTTGTCATCGAGGGGCCCTTTTTCGGGTTATCGGTCGCTTGGGCAGAAACGTGGTCGTCGGACATGCCGGGTTCTTTCAAAAGGCAATCTGGTGAAACAAAAAGGGCGCGATCCCCCAAAGGTATCGCGCCCCCTTCAAATATCAAGCAGTCCCTAGCCGAAGCTCGGGATCATGTCGTGATCCATCTGCGGCATCATGTTGGTGTTGAGGTGATACATAACCCACAGTGAACCGGCGATGGCGATTGCCACGATCACAAGGGTAAAGATCAGCGCCAGGAAGTTCCAGCCACCTTCGGATTTGGTGTTCATGTGCAGGAAATAGACCATATGCACAATGATCTGGATAACACCAAGCCCCATCACCCAAAGGGCAGTTGCGACCTTGCTGTCCAGAACACCGTCCATGACAAGCCAGAACGGGATCGCGGTCAGAATGACCGACAGGACAAACCCGATCACATAGCTTTTATAGGTGCCATGTGAGGCCCCACCATCATTATGGTCATCATGTGCGTGTGAATGTGCGCTCATCCCAGAACTCCCAGCAGATAAACAACGGAGAAGACACCGATCCAGACGACGTCAAGGAAGTGCCAGAACATCGACAGGCACATCAGACGACGCTTGTTCTCGACGATCAGGCCGCGCTGGGCCACCTGAACCATCAGGGTCACAAGCCAGATGATGCCAAACGTCACGTGCAGACCGTGGGTCGCCACCAGCGTGTAGAACGCCGAGAGGAAACCACTGCGCATCGGGGTCGCCCCCAGGCTCCAGAGGTGATGGAACTCATAAATTTCCAGCCCCACGAAGGCGACGCCAAACAGGCCGGTAATCGCCAGCCAAATCTGCGTTCCCTTGATGCTGCCCTTTTCCATCGCCAGCATGGCAAAGCCATAGGTGATCGAGGAAAACAGCAACATCGACGTGTTGATCGCTACCAGTTCGAGATCAAACAGATCAGCAGGCGAAGGACCTGCGGCATAGTTCTGGCCAATAACGGCATAGGTTGCAAACAGAATCCCAAAGATGAGGCAATCGCTCATCAGATAGATCCAGAAGCCAAGCATCGTCCCGGTTTCCGGGTGATGCTCTTCTTTCAGGTAAAAGACCGGCATTTCGGTCTGTGCGGCAGTGTTATTCGCCATTGTCATTCCCTTACGCCTGCTGTTTTGCCAGAAGGGCAGTACGTTCGTCTTCGGTTTCCACGACTTCAGATGCCGGGATGTGATAATCGCGGTCATAGTTGAAGGTATGGGCAATTGCACCGACGATCAGCACGATGAAGCTTGCCGCAACAAGCCACCAGATGTGCCAGACAAGTGCAAAGCCAAGAACGAGCGAGATCGCAGCCAGGATAAAGCCAGCGCCGGTATTTTTCGGCATATGGATATCCAGGAAGCCTTCCGTCGGACGGACATAACCACGTTTCTTCATGTCGGCCCATGCATCAAGATCATGGACAACCGGGGTAAAGGCAAAGTTGTAGGCTGGGGGCGGCGACGAAGTCGACCATTCCAGCGTACGACCATCCCCCCATGGGTCACCGGTTTCATCACGAAGCTTGTCACGTTTGATCACCGCAACAACGATCGACAGAATGAACGAACCGATACCACCGGCAATCAGAAGCGCACCAAAGGCGGCAATCACGAACCAGATCTGAAGCGACGGATCGTCAAATTGGCTCATGCGGCGGGTAATCCCCATCAGACCAAGAACATAAAGCGGCATGAAGGCGAAATAGAACCCGACAAGCCAGAGCCAGAAGGACATTTTGCCCCAGAACGGATCAAGCTTGAAGCCAAATGCCTTGGGGAACCAGTAAACGATACCGGCAAACATCCCGAACACCACACCACCGATAATCACGTTATGGAAATGCGCCACCAGGAACAGGCTGTTGTGCAGCACGA
>NZ_DGMR01000029.1:0-201 GCF_002388495.1 Thalassospira sp. UBA4513 | reverse complement strand
AATCAGGAACAGGCTGTTATGCAACACAAAGTCAGCCGGCGGAACCGCAAGCATAACACCCGTCATGCCCCCGATCACAAAGGTCAGCATAAAGCCGATGGTCCACAGCATCGGAACATCAAAACTGATGCGGCCCTTATACATCGTGAACATCCAGTTGAAGACTTTCGCACCGGTCGGGATCGAGATGATCATGGTGGT
>NZ_DGMR01000015.1:69400-83490 GCF_002388495.1 Thalassospira sp. UBA4513 | reverse complement strand
GCCGAGGTCATCATGACCCAGCTGCATGCCGGCGGTAAGTTCGACCAGAACTCCTACAAGGTTTCCGGTGGTCTGCACGGTGTGGGCGTGTCGGTGGTGAACGCGCTGTCGACGCTGCTCAAGCTGCGCGTCTGGCGTAACGGCAAAGAACACTACATGGAGTTTTCCGGTGGTGACGCGATCAAGCCGCTTGAGGTTGTCGGTGATGCACCGCTGACCGCGGATGGCACACCGCTTTCGGGGACCGAAGTCACCTTCTACCCGGATGCCGAAATCTTCACCATGACCGATTTCGACCTGCCGACGTTGGAACACCGCCTGCGTGAACTGGCCTTCCTGAACTCTGGCGTGATCCTGACGCTGCGTGATGAACGCAGTGGCGAACCGGCCGAAATGAAGCTGCATTACGAAGGCGGTATTCGTGCCTTTGTCGAATATCTCGACCGTAACAAGGCCCGTCAGATCGAAGAAGCCATTTGCATCGAAGGCGAAAAAGACGGCATCACCGTCGAAGTCGCCCTGCAATGGAATGACAGCTACCACGAAACCACGCTGTGCTTTACCAACAACATCCCGCAGCGTGATGGCGGGACGCACATGGCCGGTTTCCGTGCTGCTCTGACCCGTCAGATTAACAACTACGCCCAGGAAAGTGGCATCGCCAAAAAGGAAAAGGTCGCCCTTTCCGGCGATGATGCCCGTGAAGGCCTGTCTTGCGTGATTTCGGTCAAGGTTCCGGACCCGAAATTCTCGTCCCAGACCAAGGACAAGCTGGTCTCGTCCGAAGTCCGCCCAGTCGTTGAAAACATCGTCAATGACAAGCTTGCCCAGTGGCTTGAAGAACATCCGGCCGATGCGCGCAAGATCGTCTCCAAGGTGGTCGAAGCGGCATCTGCCCGTGAAGCGGCCCGTAAGGCCCGCGAACTGACCCGCCGTAAGGGCGCGCTTGATATCTCGTCCCTGCCGGGCAAATTGGCTGACTGTCAGGAACGCGATGCGTCCAAAGCCGAACTGTTCATCGTGGAGGGTGATTCCGCAGGTGGTTCGGCCAAACAGGGCCGCGAACGTGGCTTCCAGGCGATCCTGCCGCTGCGCGGTAAGATCCTGAACGTCGAACGTGCACGCTTTGACAAGATGCTTTCAAGTCAGGAAATCGGTACCCTGATTACCGCCATGGGCACCGGGATTGGTCGTGATGACTTTAATATCGAAAAGGCCCGCTACCACAAAATCATCATCATGACTGACGCCGACGTCGATGGTGCGCATATCCGAACCCTGCTTTTGACCTTCTTCTATCGTCAGATGCCCGAACTGATCGAACGCGGCTATCTCTATATCGCACAGCCGCCGCTTTATCGCGCCAAACGCGGTAACTCGGTCCAGTATCTCAAGGACGACCGCGAGATGGAGCAGTATCTGACCGCACAGGGCACCGAAGAAGCCGTGCTTACCCTTTCCGGTGGGCAACAGCTTGCCGGCCCGGATCTGGTCCGTGTGGTCGAACTGGCGCGTAAGGCCAAGGGCTTCCTGGAGCCGCTATCGATCAAGCTTCCGATTTCCGTGCTTGAGCAGGCAACGCTTGCCGGTGCATTGAATCCGGCCTTGCTTGATGATGATGGCAAACGCGTTGAGGCGGCCGAAACGCTCGCCAAACATCTTGATACCCTTGAAGAAGACTATGATCGCGGCTGGCACGGCGAAGCACCGCTCGATGAAATCGTGCTTTGGCGGATGCTGCGCGGCGTTGAACAGCGTCACGTGATTGATGGCAACATCCTGCGCTCGGCCGAGGCCCGTGCAATTGCCGGTATCCTTGGCGAACTGCGCGAACTGTTTGAAAAGGGTGCGGAATTCGTTGCCAAGGACAAGACCTGGAAAATCAACGGTCCGGTCGATCTGGTCAATGCGGTGATGGAATATGGCCGCCGCGGCATTTCGGTCCAGCGCTATAAGGGCCTGGGCGAAATGAACCCGGATCAGCTTTGGGAAACCACGCTCGATCCGAACGTCCGTTCGCTGCTGCAGGTCAAAGTCGCCCACGCTGACGAGGCAGAGGAAGTCTTCTCAACCCTCATGGGCGACGTCGTAGAACCCCGCCGCGACTTCATTCAGTCAAACGCACTCAAGGTCGCAAACCTCGACGTTTAGGCGTTCGTGTGAATTGACTCATAAAACTGGAAACTCGACAGATAAATTTAGAATCTGTGACGCACTGACCACAGTTGTAGCCTGCTTTCCAAAGCTCGCGAGTGTCGCGGGCTTTGGTGTGTTCAGTTGAAACTTGCTGTATGATGACAGGATTACTGAATGGGTTGATTGCCCTAACCAGTAATCTTGGTATCACGTGATACCAGGCGAATGTATGGATGTCGTCTTTTTGACGTCCGCCATACATCCTGCTGGCAAGTGCGCAAATTTGCAACGGGTTGCCAACTGCATGTCAAAGTGCGATCGAGAAACGCACTTGCAATTACTGCACAATGTGTGCGCAATTTTCGGTCGCCAGTTACGTGCGAAAAATGAAGACGTTTTGCGTGCGTAATTCGTGAATGCATTTACATTCACAAAATCGTGCGTCTTTTAGGACGCAGATTCTGATTGAAAACTGTACGTAAAATGCGTATAACAATTCTCGTGAGCTGAGGGACAGTTCGCTCTTGAGTGCGCTCTTGAGTATAACCCCGCAGTCAAAGAGTTCGGGAGCCGGCCAGTATTTATTTACTGGCCGGTTTTCCGTTATATGCAACATCACAGGCTTGCAATCAAACTTCTAATGCATGAATGATACCCGTTAAATTAGTGACGGGGAAGCTACATGCAGGTAACTCGCGATTGCCGACCATATAATGTTGATCGTCTCGGCCGGGATTATCAGCCTGGTGCGGATCCCCGTTTCATCAAGACATTATCGCAGAGCCGTTTCAACGTATATCTCCGCGAGGCCAATCAGGATTCTGATCTGGCTTTTCGACTGTATCGATGGAATATGCTGCTCGCAGAAACCTTCCTGATGCCGTGCCATTTGATGGAAGTTGCTTTACGCAACGGACTGTCGGCTAAGATGTGGGCTAGGTTTGGTGCTGAATGGCCACTTCAGGCGCGATTGAGAGGGGATTGGGATGCTGATCCTCGACTTGATCAACGAATGCGCCAGCTTCATTGGGATGCGCACGCGAAAATCGTAGATCAGAGAGAGCAGATCATTGCGCATCGCGAGACGCTTCCAAATCCAGCGCCGGTAACATCAGACTGTGTAATTGCCCAGCTATCTCTCGGATTTTGGACAAATATGTTCTCTGCTAGATATCGCGGGACTTTATGGAGTGGGAGCGCGTTGCGGTCGGTTCTCCCCAACCATCCGATGAATATCAGTTCCGATGATGTTTATACAAAGCTGGGCAACGTTAGAGAAATCCGCAATCGAGTAGCTCATCATGAGGTGATTTTTACTAAAGATCCGGAAGCCCGATACCGTGATCTGGTCGAGCTTTGCACTTGGCTTAATCCCGATCTTGGTCATTTTGTCGAAACGACGTCTCATTTTGATACCGTCTTCGCAGCTCGCCCTCAGGCAAATCAGGCGGGGTAGGGGATGGCAAGGCCTATCGGAAAGAGATATCCAAATCCAATTGGCTTAGGTCCCTACGTTACTCCGTCCGGCATTCGCAGGTTTAGCAAGGAGTTCCAAAAGCGATTGATCGCTGAGTGGTTTTTTGATCGATTTGAGGATCCAAGTACTGCAGCGTCTAATCATGGATTTCAAGGGGGAGATCTTTATATCCACGGCGGCCCTTATGACGCCCGAGAAGCAATAGAAGCCGAGTTCAGTGCGGTTGTTCGCCCAGATGTAATTGATAAAGCGATTGGATTTGTTGAAAGCGACGGTACGTTCGAGTGGGCACCCAGCCCTAATCATCCAGACTACATAGCTTACAATAGGGGGCCAGAACGATCACCAGATGAAGGTAACCACTTCTTCGACAGTGACGGTAGGTTGGAGCGTGGTCCAGTTGGCCTGTCGAATCTTGGCGAAGGCGAGTTTTACAATGCGCCTTGGGATTCAAAGTTAAAGATTTCACCTTCCGAAGTCCGTAGTCTTTCTCTTCAACAACAACGTGAGCTGATAGAGCATTGGTTCTATTATTTGTTTGAAGCTCTGCCAGACGAGCGGGTCAATTGGCCAGATATGCAGCGACATTCATTCGATCAGCGCAGAGACTACAAGGCTCGCGACGTAATTCTTAACGAATTCATCGAAATCGCCGATCAGAACGTTATTCTCGACGTTATTTCAAAAATTCAGGGTTCTGGTGGTGCCGTTTGGGGGCCCGGTCCGTATCATCCGGATCGTATTAGACAGGACGGGGGTGTAAACACAATAACTGGTCGTCTGGATGTTAGCTATTTTCTTCGACCTGATGGAGACTTTGTTGATCCCCCTCCTAGGGACACGGTCGCCGATCATGATCAGATTGACGCGCGGCTAGAACATGGGGCGCGAACATCGTTCGGCACTTCCTATGATCGAGCTGTTCGACGAACAGTCCAGGCACATGCTGAAGCTCTTCGAGCGCTTCTCGCAAAAGCAGAGCCAAAGTCGTTGAAGCATGGCGGCATTGGCCACAACCAACCGCCTTCGGATATCGAACTTGAAGAAGAGCACAAGGAAGAGCTGGTGGCCGCAGTCGACACCATCAGTGAAGAACTGGCCCATGAACAGCCAAACGTTCGGAAAGTGTCACGCGCCGCGCGGGTCATTCAGTCCATCGGTCAATGGGTGGCCAAGAAACTGGACATGACACTCGATGCGTTCCTAAAGACTTTCGCCGGCGGCCTTGCCGGTCTTGCTCTACTCAAGCTGGACGTGATCATTCAAGAGACCCTGAAGTTCTACCAATTTGTTATTGACTGGCTGAATGCTGTTGTCCTGCCATTCTGATCGTATTTATAGAAGAGGCTTGCATCGATCATTTAGGCAGGCACTGAAATTAGTGAGGACAGATGGTAATTGTGCGCCGCAGACGCCCATTTGGACGTCTGCGGCGTCGGTGCAATTCTCAGATCAAAGCATCCCTTCGGACTTCGCCCAATCAAGCGCCCGGTCAAGCGCACGGCCGAGGCGGGCGTGGATTTCGCGCACATCATCCTCGGTCACGATCAGCGGCGGGCAAAGTGCCACCGTGTCATAGACATTGCGGCAAATAAGCCCTTCTTCGGCGGCAAGGGCCACGACCTTTGCGGCAACCGTGCCGGGTTTGCCAAACGGCTGTTTGGTTTTCTTGTCTGCCATCTCAAGGCCGGCAATCAGGCCAACACCACGAATTTCACCGATTAACGGATGATCGGCAAAGGCGCGCAAGCCATCCTGGAACATCGGTTCTAGACGTTTGGCGTTGCCCATCAAATCGCGTTCTTCGATGATGTTGAGGTTTTCCAGACCAACCGCACAGGCAACCGGATGTCCGGTGCCGGTAAAGCCGTGGCCGAAATTGCCAAGCTTGGCAGTGTTGTCGGCAATCGCGTTATAGACCTTGTCATTCACAACGATCGCGGCAAGCGGCATGTAGGACGAGGTCAGCTGTTTGGATGTCACCAGAATGTCCGGCGTAAAGCCATATTTTTCACAGCCAAAACGGGCACCAGTCCGGCCAAAACCGTTAATGACTTCATCGGAAACGACCAGAATGTCGTACTTGTGGCAGATTTCCACCACACCCGGCCAGTAGCCTTCCGGCGGCGTCATCACACCGCCCGCACCCATCACGGGTTCGCCAATAAAGGCCGCAATGGTTTCCGGGCCTTCGGCAAGAATGGTGTCTTCAAGTTCCTTCAAAAGGCGCGCGGTGAATTCGGTCTCGGACTCGCCCTCTTCGCCATAACGCCAGAAATGCGGGCAGCTCAGATGCGTCACCGGAATGGCCGGAAGGTCAAAGTCCTTCTGGTTGCCGGCAAGCCCGGTCAGCGAGCCCGAGGCAATCGTAATCCCGTGATAGGCCTTGGTGCGCGACAGGAACTTTTTCTTTTCCGGGCGACCCAAACCGTTATTAAGGAACCAAGCCATCTTGACGACGGTGTCATTGGCTTCTGACCCGGAATTGGTAAAGAACACACGGTTCAGGCCCTCGGGCGTCATTTCAACCAGCTTTTCGGCCAGACGGATCGATGGCTCGTGCGCCTTGTGGGCAAAGCTGTGGTAATAGGGCAGGCGTTTAAGCTGCGCATAGGCGGCATCGGCCAGACGGGTTTCAGAAAAGCCAACCGCAACCGACCAAAGCCCGGCAAGACCTTCGATATATTCCTTGCCTTCGCTGTCGGTGACGCGGGCGCCATTGCCCTCGGCCATGATCATCGGGCCCTTTTCTTCGTGCAGTCGCATATTGGTGTACGGATGCATCGAATGTGCGATGTCGGACATGTGGAGCGAATTCGGCCGATGGTTCATGTGAAACTCCCGTTCTGATGATGAGGCCCTGATATGGGGCGGCCATTTTGTTCTGCAGTATATGCGGTTGCGATCAAACCCGCCATTGGTGGCTGATGCGGGTCAGTTTCTCTCAAGTGCGGGTATTTTTGCGCCCAAATAACCCGAAAGAAAAGATGTCAGCGACATGGTCAGTGATGGTGTCAGATATCCACCCTCTTGCACAATAACCGTCGGATAGCCCGCCGCAGCAATTTTTTCACCGGCACGACGCAGTCCGTCCCAACTGACTTTCATGCCAAGCAACGGATCGTCTTCGTGGGTATCAAGTCCAAGGCTGAGAACCAGCGCACCGGGATTGAATGTGGCAATACGGTCAAGGGCGGTATCGATTGCGGCAAGCCATGCTGCATCTTTGGTGGTGCGAGGCAGGGGCAGATTAAGGTTATATCCTTCGCCATCACCCGATCCGGTCTCATAGGCAAAGCCGGTAAAGAACGGGTAATAGTCCGTGGGGTCGGCATGGATCGAAACGCTTAGGACATCGTTACGATCATAAAAGATATCCTGCGTGCCGTTGCCGTGATGGACATCGATATCAAATATGGCGACGCGATCATGTGCGGTGCGCAGGCGTGCGGCCGCAATCGCGGCGTTGTTCAGCAAACAATGCCCGGCAGCAATTTCGGCACTGGTGTGATGCCCTGCCGGCCGACACAGCGCATAGGCCTTGTCATCCCCCGCCAACACGGCATCGGTTGCGGCAATGGCACAATCGGCGGCGCGCAGGGCCGCCTGCCAGCTGTACTGGCCAATCGGGGCAGACGTATCGCCCATATGCCAGCCCGCCTGGGCCAGAATGGTGTGCGGATAGGATGATGTCGCGGCACGCGGAAAGACGTTGGGGACGACTTCCGGGCCAGCATCGGGCTGTTTTTGCCATTCATCCCACGCCGTTTCGAGGAACTTTAAAAACCGCTTGGTATGAACGGTTTCAAGGGCCGCAATCGGGGCGCGTCCGGGTTCGGTTACCGACAGGGAAAGCGCATCAAGACCAGCCAGCAAAAGCTTGGCGCGTTCGGCCTGTTCGGCATTGCGCTGGATCTTGCCATAGGTCAGGCGAAAAATCGGATCGTGTGTTTCGGTCTCTGGGGCGTAGAAGCATTTCATGTCGACGTTTTGCCTTCTTCCAGAAGGCGGAACTGATCGATCACGATGCGTTGCGCCTCCGAAATGTGGTAGCGGATCGCCGAAACGGCCTTGGTGGCATCACGTGCCCGCAGGGCTTCAAGAATCGGTTCGTGTGTTTCTGCAATGCGGGTCGGATCGTCATAAAGCTGCCCGATCAGCATGATGCTGAACTCGGTTTCTATGGCGACCTGTTCGAACACCTGCAGGAATTTCGGGTTGTCGCTGCCAGTACACATCAGCCGGTGAAACTGCATGTCGGCCTCGACCTGGGTGAAGATATCGGCCTCTTCGGTGGCAACCCGGTGAAGCTCGGCCACCTGTGCGCTCAGGGCTTTCTCGATCTCGTCGTTCCAGTTCTGCACCAGACGTTCGACCACGGCCGTCTCAATCGCCAGTCGCAACTCATACAGATCATTGAGCGCCTTTATCGAAACCTGACGCACAAAAAATCCCCGGTTCGGCTCGGACCTCACCAGGCCCGAACTTTCAAGCAACCTTGCCGCTTCACGGACGGGGGCCCGGCTGACCCCCAGTTCGCGGGCGACGACCGATTCGGATAACCGCGCACCCGGGGCAAGCTTTCCGCTGACGATTGCTTTGCTCAGCAACTTGGCAACCCGCTGGACGAGCCCTTCACGATCAATCTGTTGGAAGCCGGAGGACGGCTGTGTCTGTGTCATATGTAAGCCCGCAGAAGGTGGATTTGAATTCTTTGAATTAAGCCCGCAACAGACGCCAAAGAAAGATGCATGACTCCGGTCAGTCTAGGCAACGAATTGTAGATTGTCGACAATTTACTTGACTGCGCCGGGATCATCCCGCAGCCTTGAAGCAATCAAAAAAGCGACATAACGAAAGGGCGGCATTAATGCGCGATGCTATGAGTGATCAGTCGATATCCGAAATCCGCCGCGATCTGGCTGCGGCCTATCGGTTGATCGCGCTCGAGGGCATGGATGACGGCATCTACACCCATATTTCCGCACGGCTCCCATCCGGACCCGGGGGTGAGCAACGCTTTCTGCTTAATCCGTTCGGCCTGCGGTTTGACGAAGTCACTGCGGCCAATCTGGTAACCGTCGATGAAACCGGTGCCGTGATTGACGACCCCTATGGTGCGGGGGTGAATGCCGCAGGTTTTACCATCCATTCGGCGGTTCATATGGCGCGTCACGATGCGGTTTGTGTGCTCCATACCCACACGGTGGCGGGTGTGGCGGTGTCATCAAATCAGGAAGGATTGCTGCCGCTCAATCAGTGGTCGGCACAGTTTTACGACCGGATTGCCTTCCACGACTACGAAGGCATTGCGCTTAATCTTGAGGAACGCGCCCGCATCGTTGCCGATCTCGGCGACAAATCGGTGATGTTGCTGCGCAATCACGGCACGTTGCTTTTGGGTCGCTCGGTGGCCGAGGCGGTCAAGCTGGCCTTGAACCTTGAACGGTCCTGCAAGGCGCAAGTTGCAGCGCTGGGAATGGGCCTGACGCCGGTTGTGCTGGGCCATGACGTTGCCGAGCACACCGCATCCCAATACCAGTCGATGTACGATTCTTATGAACAAAAGGGCAAACCAGACCCGGAATGGGCCGCCCAACTGCGCCGGCTTGATGCCAGCGCCCCGGGTTACCTCGGGTAACCTGTGCATCTGGGTCACGCCTGTGGCCTTCGGTTAAACAAAACGTGCGTAACACCAATAAAAACAAGAACCTAAATGCAAAACACAATCAGGGAATGCTATGAAATATTTAAAGGTGACTACTTTTCTCATCGCCGCCGCCCTGGCCTCGCCAGTGGCGGCACAGGAAGCTGGCGGTCGGCTTGATATCGTTGTTCAGCCCGAACCACCGGGACTGATGCTCGGCCTCGTGCAGAATGGCCCGACCCAGCTGGTTGCAGGCGATATCTATGAAAGCCTGCTGCGCTATGACAGCGAACTGACCCCGATGCCGAGCCTTGCCAAAAGCTGGGAAATCTCCGACGACGGTCTGACCTACACCTTCAAGCTTAATGAAGGTGTCAAATGGCATGACGGCGAAGATTTCACCGCCGATGACGTTGTCTTTTCCGCCGATGTTTTCCTGCGTGAAACCCATGCGCGTCTGCGTGCGTCGCTGGCTTATGTCAAAAGCATCACCGCCCCGGATCCGATGACGGTTGTCTTCAAACTCAAGGAACCGTTTGGTCCGTTCATCAACGCCTTTGAAAACGGCACCATGCCGATTGTGCCCAAGCACATCTATGAAGGCACTGACTTTGCCAACAACCCGGCAAACGCCACCCCGATTGGCACCGGTCCGTTCAAGTTCAAGGAATGGGTCAAGGGCAGCCACATCCACCTTGTTAAGAACGAAGACTACTATGTCGATGGCCTGCCGTATCTGGATGAAGTCTTTTACCGTGTGATCCCGGATGCGGCTGCGCGTGCGGTGGCGTTCGAGACCGGCGAGGTTGATGTTCTGCCGGGTGGTTCGGTTGAAAACTGGGATATCCCGCGTCTGGCCGAAATGGATGGTGTTTGTGTCACCGAAAAGGGCTGGGAATTCCTCGCACCGCTGGCATGGATGTGGCTTAACAACCGCGAAGGTCCGACCGCAAACGAGAAGTTCCGTCAGGCCGTCATGTACGCCATGGATCGTGATTTCATGCGCGATGTGGTCTGGAACGGCTTTGGTAAGGTTGCGACCGGTCCGATTGCATCCAGCACCAATTTCTATTCCGATGACGTGACCATTTATGATCACAACCCGGACAAGGCCAAGGAACTGCTGGCCGAGATGGGCTATGACGGCGAACCTGTCCGCATCCTGCCGCTGCCATATGGTGAAACCTGGCAACGCTGGGCCGAGGCCGTGCGTCAGAACCTCAGCGAAGTTGGCATCAATGCCGAAATCGACAGCTCTGATGTCGCTGGGTGGAACGAAAAAACGTCCCAGTGGGATTACGACATGGCCTTCACCTATCTCTATCAGTACGGTGACCCGGCCCTGGGTGTTTCGCGCAACTATACCGCCGATCGCATCAAGAAAGGCAGCCCGTGGAACAACGTCGAAGGCTATGAAAACCTGGCACTCGACGAAAAATGGGCCGCTGCTGCGACGATGGTAACACCCGAAGAACGCGAAGCAGCCTATGCCGAAATCCAGAAGGAAATCGTCGATGACGTTCCCGTCGCCTGGATGCAGGAACTGACCTTCCCGACGATCTACCGTTGCAATGTCAACGATCTGGTGACCACGGCCATCGGTATCAATGACGGTCCACGTAACGCCTGGATCAAGAAGTAACATTGCGGGCGGACCGATTGCCGGTCCGCCCCCTTCTTTTCCTGATTGCCCGCGTTCAGGCGGGATTTCAAATACGGGATGCTACGGGGACCTATGACCATATTCGCTGTCGTGGTGTCGCGGCTATCCAAGGCTATTTTGACCTTGCTGGCCATTGCGATTCTGAACTTTTTCCTCATCCATGCCGCGCCGGGTGATCCGGCTGTCGTGCTGGCCGGTGAAGCCGGTGCCGCTGACGAGCAGATGATCGAACAGCTGCGCGAACGCTTTGGCCTCGATCAACCGCTTTATGTCCAGCTTGGCAAATATGTCGCCGGTATTGTGCAACTTGATCTTGGCTATTCCTTCCGCCAGGGCGCGCCTGTGGCCGAACTTATTGCTGATCGGTTGCCGGCAACCTTGTTGCTGACATTAACGGCTTTTGTCGTCTCGCTGGTGTTGGGCATCGCCTTTGGGGTTGCCGCCGCCGCGCGCGTTGGCAAACCGTCTGATACCGTCCTGACCACGATGGCGCTTTTATTCTATGCAACCCCGCTATATTGGCTGGCCCTTATGGCGGTTCTGGTGTTTTCCGTGTGGTTTGGATGGCTTCCCGGTTTTGGCTATGAAACTGTCGGGGCGAATTATACCGGTCTGGAGCGCGTCCTTGATATTGGCAGCCACCTGATCCTGCCAGCCCTGACACTGGGGCTGTTCTTTACCGCGGTCTATATGCGCATGGCGCGTGCATCCATGCTCGAAGTCTCGCAGCTTGATTTCGTCAAAACCGCCAAGGCCAAGGGCCTGTCGGATGCGGTCATTCGCCGTCGTCACATCTTGCGCAACGCCATTTTGCCGGTGGTGACCCTGGCTGGCTTGCAGGCTGGTCAACTTGTCGGCGGGGCGGTTCTGACCGAAACGGTCTTTGCCTGGCCCGGTATTGGACGCCTGATGTTCGAAAGCTTGGCTGCACGTGACTACAACACGATTTTGGGCGTGTTCCTTGTCTCGGCTGCCATGGTCATTCTGTTCAACATCGTGACCGACATTGTTTATCGCATTGTCGATCCCCGTATCGGAGCCCGTAGCTGACATGTGGAAACGTTTCAGAAGCAATATGGGCGCCATGATCGGTGTCGTCTTGCTGATCTCGGTGATTGTCGTCGCCCTGATCGCCCCCTTGATCTTCTCTGATGGGCCTTGGCAAATGGTTCAACGCCCGTTCCTTGCACCCTTTGCCGTTGATGGTTTGCCCTTGGGTACGGATACGCTGGGCCGTAATGTGGCAGCCCAACTGGCCTATGGGGCGCGGGTTTCCCTTTTGGTCGGGCTGGTTTCGACCGTGGTTGCCTTGCTGATCGGTGTGCCGTTGGGCGCCTTGGCCGGGTTCTATGGTGGCTATGTCGATGAAGGCGCGATGCGCTTCACCGAGTTCTTCCAGACCATCCCGAACTTCGCACTGGCCATCGTGCTGGTGGCTATTTTTGAGCCAACCTTGACCTCCATCACCATTGCGATTGCCATCGTCAGTTGGCCGCCCGTCGCCCGTCTTGTCCGGGCCGAAGTCATGTCGGTGCGCACGCGTGAATTTGTTGATGCGGCGCGTTTGGCGGGGCTTTCAAAACCGCGCATCCTGATCCAGCAGGTGCTGCCAAACACGGTATCCCCGATCATTGTCATGGCGTCGCTGATGGTCGCGACCGCGATCCTGCTCGAAAGCTCGCTTTCGTTCCTGGGGCTTGGTGATCCCAATTCGATGTCATGGGGCTATATGATTGGCGCTGCCCGCACCGTCATCCGCACCAGCTGGTGGCTCAGCTTCTTCCCCGGCATTGCCATCGTGATCACCGTTTTGGCGCTCAACCTGATCGGTGAGGGGCTCAATGATGCCTTCAATCCGCATCTGTCGCGAAAGGGCAAAGCATGAGTGCGACACTGACAATTGAACGGCTGACAATCGGCCTGCCCGAGGGCGCAGACCGCCCCTTCGCAGTCGAAAATGTCAGCTTCGACATCGACAAGGGACAGATCCTTTGCGTGGTGGGCGAATCCGGCTCTGGCAAGTCAATGACGGCCAATGCCCTGATGGGGCTGCTCCCCCACGGGGTAGAGGTCAAATCAGGCCGGGCCATGTTCGAAGCCCGCGATGTCTTGCGCCTGCCCGAAGTTGAAAAGCAGGCCCTGCGCGGTGCCCAGATCGCCATGATCTTTCAGGAACCGATGACCGCACTCAACCCGTTGATGCGTATCGGTGATCAGATCTCCGAGGTGTTCGCTGCACACGGTCTCTATACCCAGTCCGAACGCCGCAAACGTGCATTGGACCTTGTGCGCGAAGTCGGGCTTCCCGATCCGGAAAAAATCATCCGTGCCTATCCGTTCCAGCTTTCAGGTGGGCAACGCCAACGTGCGATGATCGCCATGGCATTGGCGCTGGAGCCCAAACTCCTGATCGCCGATGAGCCGACAACCGCCCTTGATGTCACGACACAGGCACAGATCCTGAAGCTTATTCTCGATCTGCGCAAAAAGCGTGGCATGGCGGTGATGTTTATCACCCATGATTTTGGTGTGGTCGCCGAAATCGCCGATCAGGTAATTGTCATGCGCGAAGGCAAGGTCGTTGAGCGCGGTGATGCGGCATCGGTTCTTGATAACCCGCAGCATGACTACACGAAACGACTGCTTGATGCCATTCCAACCGGAAAACTTCCGGAGGCACGTGAACTAAGCGCAACGCCTGCGCTTGAAATCAAAAATCTGCGCAAAACCTTCCGGACGGGCGGCGGCCTGTTCAAGCCGGTCCGCGAAGTTCATGCGGTTGATGATGTCTCGCTCACCGTTTCGCGCGGCGAGGTGCTTGGTCTGGTGGGCGAATCCGGGTCGGGCAAATCAACATTGGGCCGCACGGCAGTTCGGCTGGTGACACCCGATGGCGGCCACGTCATGGTTGGCGGCGTTGATCTTGCCGCACTGTCTGAGGAAGAACTCCGCCGTCAGCGCAACAAGGTGCAGATGGTTTTTCAGGACCCCTATGCATCGCTCAATCCGCGCCAACGGATCATGAGCGCCCTGACCGATGGCCCGATCAATCGCGGCGTGCCCAAGGAAAAGGCCCAGGCCAAGGCAAAAGACCTGCTCGAAATCGTCGGCCTTGGTGCCGATGCCGCCATGCGCTATCCGCACGAATTTTCCGGCGGGCAACGTCA
>NZ_DGMR01000015.1:10760-69239 GCF_002388495.1 Thalassospira sp. UBA4513 | reverse complement strand
TGTCGATCCTGTTCATCACCCACGATCTGCGGGTTGCGGCACAACTTTGCGATCGCATTGCGGTGATGCAAAAGGGCAAGCTGGTTGAAATTGGTCGGGTCGATGAAATCTTCCTGTCCCCCAAACAGGAATATACCCGTCAACTTCTCGCCGCCGTTCCCGGTGCGGACTGGGCCCAAACCGAAGAAGTGCCAGCATGATTGGCGTTCTGTCTTGTAGCAAAATCGATTTGCGGGGCATTTACGGTCCGCATTTCGATGCCCTGGCACCCGAACTGGACCTGCGCCTGCCCGGCGAGATTGACCGGCCCGAAGATGTCAGCTTCATGGTCACCTTTGTCCCGGCGCCGGACGCGTTTACGCGCTATCCGAACTTGCGCGCGATCTATTCGGTGGGGGCCGGTATTGACGCCATCATGGCGTGCCCGTCCTTGCCGCCGGGGGTGCCGATCCATCGGGTAGAAGACCCGGATCAGGCACTGCAAATGGCCGGGTTCGCCACCTTTCATGTACTTTGGCACCATCGCAATATGGGCAATCTTCTGGCCAATCAGAAAATCGCGCACTGGGAACGCCAGCTGACCGGACTATCGCCACGTGCGCGGCGGATTGGTGTTCTGGGCTTTGGTCTGATGGGGCGCGCTGTGGCAAGGGCGCTGGTGGCGCTTGGCTATCCGGTCGCAAGCTATTCCCGATCTGCCCCAAAGCCACCCGAAGACGGCGTGACGCATTATATCGATGGCGGGTTTGATGATTTTCTGGCCCAAAGCGACATTCTGATCAATGTGTTGCCGCTCACCGATCAGACCAAGGGACTTTTGGGTGCCGAAAATCTCGCAAAATTGCCCAAGGGTGCCGCCCTGATCCATCTCGGCCGGGGTGGGCAGGTCGATGAAACCGCCCTTGTTGATGCTCTTGATCGTGGGCATTTGTCGGGTGCATCGCTCGATGTGTTTGAAACCGAACCCCTGCCGGCCGGACATCCTCTTTGGCATCATCCCAAGGTTTTCGTCACCCCCCATGTCGCCAGCATTTGCGAACCAAAGGCGACCGTTCTGTCGATCCGTCGGAACCAGCTTCAGTCCGAGCCGATGACAGCTTAACCCCAATCAACAAGGTAGCGCCCCACATGACCAGCGATCCGAATTCCCTGTCTGCCCGCGAATTGGCCCGCCGCATCAAAAGCCGGGAAATGCGTGCCACCACGGTCATTCGCCAAATGCTTGATCGTGTGGCGCGGGTCAATCCTGCCATCAACGCCATCGTTCAGGATTGCGCAGATGACGCCATGCAAGAGGCAGAGCTGCTTGATGCCCGCATCGAGGCCGGGGACGCGGTCGGTCCCTTGGCGGGCGTCCCGGTCACGATCAAGGTCATCTCCGATCAGGCGGGATACGCCACCACCAACGGCACGACCTTGGCTTCGGATTTGATCGCAACCCAAGACAGCCCGTTTTTGCGCAACATGCGCAGCAAGGGCGCGATTGTGATTGGCCGCACCAACACACCGGCCTTTTCCTATCGCTGGTTTACCTCCAACAAGGTGCATGGCACGACGCTTAATCCCCATAACCCCGCCCTCACACCCGGTGGTTCGTCGGGTGGGGCCGGGGCCGCCACATCGGCCGGATTGGGGCATATTGGCCATGGGACAGATATCGCGGGCTCGGTACGTTATCCGGCCTATGCCTGCGGCATTCAGGGATTGCGCCCGACCCATGGCCGCATTCCGATGTTTAACCAGACCGGCGGTGATCGTCCGATTGGCGCACAATTGATGGCGGTATCAGGACCGCTGGCACGCAGGGTTGATGATCTGCGCTTGGGGCTTGAGGGCATGGCGGGCTATTCCCCCGATGATCCCTGGAGCGTGCCGATGCCGCTGCGCGGCCCCGATTTTGCCAAGCGTGTCGCCCTTGTCACCCACCCCGGCGGCATTGACACCGATCCGCGCATCCTGGCCGATCTGGAACGTGCTGCCGAGATTTTCCGCGCCGCAGGCTGGACAGTCGAAACCCCGGAAATCCCCGAAATTCGCGAGGCCGTCGATCTTCAGATCGACCTGTGGCTTTCGGATGATCACGAAGCCAAACTGAAAGCCGCCCGGGCCGAAGACGATCCGGGCGCGATAGCCCTTCTCGAACACTATGCTGATCGCGCCGCCGCGATTGATAAGGACACGTTTAGTAAGCTCTTCCTGCGCCGTTCCGCCCTGATCCGCGACTGGCGCGCGTTCCTTGAAGATTATCCGGTCGTCCTGATGCCGGTTTCGGCCGAACTGCCGTTCCGCAAGGACGAAGACCTTGAAGGTCCCGCAACCCTTACCCGCCTGTGGAACGCACAATTGCCGCAAATTGCCATTCCGCTGCTGGGGCTTCCGGCGATCTCGATCTGCTCTGGCGTCGAAAACAACATGCCCTCGGGTGTCCAACTCGTCGCCGCCCCCTGGCGCGAAGACATCTGCCTGACCGCCGGCGAGGTGCTTGAACAGGGCTTCGGCCTGCCGCAGATGACGATGTGATTACTGTTCGTCTGATGTGCTGCTTAAGTAATCATCTAATTTAGCTTGAAGCGAATATGCAAAAGCCAAAGGTGACGTAAGTTTCATCTTTGGCTTTGCTTCTGGCACGTGATGCCCTCATCGGCTTTTTCTGCCAGACGCCATATTCTCGATCAGGGTCGTTTGCCGATCCAGACACCGTCGAAGGTCAAAGTGATTAAGGATCGTCTTGCGGGCCCGTTCACGCAGGGGTGTCAGGTCGTCACGATGGGCAAGACAGAATGCCATCTTGATTGCCAGCGCATCGCTGTCCCAGAAATCGGTCAGAAATCCGTTCTGTCGATCGCGGATCATGTCGTGACACGGGCCAGTGTCCGAGGCAATCACAGGCGCACCGCACGCCATGGCTTCCAGCACCGACCACGACAAAACAAACGGATATGTCAGGTAAATATGCAACGAACTGATCTGGTACATCCGGATGAGTTGGTCATGGGGGATCTGGCCCAGAAAGTGGATGCGTGACGGATCGATTTGCGTTTCTGCCATCATCACATCACGCCAGGTTCGCCCGTCCTTTCGGGCCTGTCCGTAACTGACGCCATCGCCCCCGGCGATCACGAACTGGGCATCGGGGTTTTGCTGGGCCAGTGTGGCGGCTGCACGCATAAAGGTCGGAAACCCGCGATAGGGTTCAAGATCGCGCGCGACATAGGTAATCACCTGATCACGCGCACTCAGTACCCGCCCATCGGGCAAGGTCAGGCTGGCGTTCGGATTTGGTTGGCAGCGGTGGGTATCAATCCCGTCATGGCAGACGCCGATCTTGTGGTGATAGGCCGCTGGAAACGCCGATTTCTGCCATTTGGTCGGGCTGATCGCGGCATCAAGCTGATCAAGTGTCGTCAGTTGGGCGGCATTGCGCACGCGAAGCTGGGCACGTTTCGCCAGCGTGATGTCATCATCAGGGTCAAAGCCCACGTCACGCCCGGTGGCGTGATAATAATGTTCGCAATAACCGATCAGGGGTGTTTTGGGCAAAACGTCACGGGCGAACATCATGCTGCCCCAACCAATATGGCCGTAAACAATGTCCGGTGCGCCTTCTTCGCGCACAAGGCTTTCAAGGGTTCTGGCGGCTTTAAGTCCCACATCCTGATGATATTGCGCAAACGGTATGGCAGGCGGTGGGGCTGTGACAGGCTGGCGGAGTGTCCGGATACCGGGCAGGCGCACATTCATGGCTTCGCACAGGAAGGAAACCTGCCATCCGGCATCGGCCAGATGGCAGGCAAGATGTACAAACTGTCCCGGTCCATGACGATGAACGAGGACAATCTTCATCGTCTGTTTCGTGCCTCCTGCACGGCGACGGACCCATTGATGGGAACACCCCCGTACCTGAGAGTCTGTGTCCAGAATTCTTCCAGTCTGCGCAACGTACGCAGCGCTGTTTCCATCTCCTGCTGGTCTTCAAGATTGTTGGTCAGGGCGTCGTGATATTCTTCGTGGAATTCGTGCAATGCCTGACAGAGTTCATGGCCCTTTTTGGTCAATTTCAAACGGGCAGAACGTCTGTCCCGTGCCATGACCTGACGTTCGACATAGCCCGATTCCGCGAGCTGTTTAAGATTATAAGACGCGTTTGAACCCATATAGTGGCCACGATCAAGAAGATCGCGCACCGAGAGTTCATCTTCGCCAATGGTAAAAAGCAGCGCCACTTGCGCCGGGCTGATGTCATCCTTTCCGAGTCGAATGAGATCTACCCGTAACAAATCCGCAAACCGCCGATAGATCCGCTCGACGGTATTTGCCAGTTCAAGATGAGTGACGGTCATGAGTTTCGATCCGTTATCTGGTCCCAAGCGAGAGTTGATGCCAAGGCGCGATTGCCCTGACACAAATTTCGTATTGGGGAAGATAACAAGACGTTGTTCTTGAACAATTTTTCCGAACGCCTCTTTCTTCCCGCAGGTTTGCTCGTTGTCAGGAAGTAATTCGAAAGTGTTTTTATTTTTGAATTACTTCCATTGTTAATGTTTTTACATTGTCTAATCATCAACATGAGATCGACATATTTAATTTTATTGTAGATCATCCTGTCATCGCAACTATGTGATTAGATTGCGGAAAAACTATGACTTTTGCTTAATTGGATGATTTTCGATGCAATTTCGCCGCAAAAAGCTGGCAAAACCGGTGGATTCGCCTGTGAATTCGCCCGTGAATGCGAAGGAAGCCCGGCCCGAACTTGATGCAAGATCGGTCATTCGCGAGGCCCGCTTTACGTTCGTGCGCGGGCTCGGATGGGCCGGTGTCATGAGCGGCTTCATCAATATCCTTCAACTTACCGTGCCGCTATTCATGCTTCAGGTGCATGACCGCGTGATCAACAGTCAAAGCACCGATACCCTGCTGTTGCTTCTGGTGATCGCGGTCGGTGCGATCATTCTCTATGGCATCCTTGATTTCGTGCGCGCGCTTGTCTTTCAGGAAATGGCAAAGTCGCTTTTGCGCCGGTTGAACCTGCCGGCAATTTCGGCGGCCATGCGTGTGGCGCTCGAAAAAGGATCGCTGCACGGCACCCAGGTCCTGCGTGATCTTTCTGATCTGCGCAACTTCATCACCGGCACCACCATCGCCGCCCCGCTTGAAGCGATCTGGTCGCCGATTTTCCTTTTCGTGATGTTTGCCCTGCATCCTTATTACGGCATTGCCGGGCTGGTGGCGGTTCTGACCCTGATCGGGTTAAGCCTGCTTGGTGATGTGATGGTCCGTCAGGTCACCAAGGAAGGAACAGACGCCAATCTGCGCAATATCGGCGATATCGGATCGACGGTTTCAAACGCCGAAGTGATCGAGGCAATGGGCATGATGCCAGCCCTTGCGCTGCGCTGGCGTCAGGCACAAATCCACGCCAGCGAGTTGCTTGATGTCGGCAACGTGCGCAGCAAGGGCATGTATTCCATCACCCGTTCGGCCCGGTTCGGCATGCAGATCATTGTTCTGGCTATGGGCGCTTACCTTGTCATTCAGGGCGAAACCACGCCGGGTGCCATGATCGGCGGGACCGTGATCATGGGGCGGCTATTGTTGCCGTTTGATAATGTCACCCGCGACTGGCGGGCATGGGTCGGGGCGTTTTCATCGTGGAAACGCATTCGATTGATGCTCGAAGAAAGCCAGTCCGAGCGCGAAATCAAACCAACCCCGCGTTCCGAAGGTCCGCTGGTTGTCGATAATCTGGTCTATGCCGTGCCGGGGTCAAACGTGCCGGTTCTGCGCGGGATCAGTTTCGAACTGTCGCCGGGCGATATATTGGGTGTGGTCGGGCCGTCTGCGGCCGGGAAATCAACCCTTTCAAGATTGCTGGTCGGCACGGCAAAGCCTGCGACGGGCGGTGTCTATCTTGACGGGCATAATGCCTATCTCTGGGAGCGCGGATCATTTGGCGACATGGTCGGCTATCTGCCGCAATCGGTATCGCTTCTGAACGGCACCATCCGCGACAATATCAGCCGCATGCGCGACGCAAGCCCGCGCAAGGTGATCGAGGCTGCCCGTGCAGCCGGTGTGCATGAAATGATCGGTCGATTGCCGCTTGGCTATGACACGCCGATTGGTGCCGGCCGACATACCCTGTCTGGCGGGCAGCAACAACGCATCGCTTTGGCACGCGCGCTTTATGGCTGGCCGCGCCTGCTGGTGCTTGATGAACCCAATGCCAATCTTGATGCCGAGGGCGAAGCATCCCTGATCCGTGCTGTGCGCCAGGCCGCGGATTCCGGTGCAATGGTGGTGCTGATCGCGCACCGTCAAAGCATCATGCAATATGCCAACAAACTTTTGGTGATGCAGGACGGACGGGTCAAACAGTTCGGCGAACGAACAGACGTGATCCGCAATCTGTCCAATGAAAGCGATGACATCAAAAGCCTCCCCCCGGTAAAGCGTAAACATGAAAACGGAGGTGCGGCATGACCCGTGTCATTAATCTTGAAGGCGGTGGCGCGGCACTCCCGGCCGAGGAACCGCAAGTCGCCTGGCACCAGATCCTCTCGGAAGAACGCGAAGCATCGCGCCAAAGCCTGCGCAAGCCGATCCTGGCCGGATTATTCGTCATTGTGCTGGGGTTTGGCGGGTTCCTGACCTGGGGCTTTACCGCCGAACTCGATAGTGCGGCTGTTGCGACCGGCTCGGTGATTGTCGATTCCAAAAAGAAAGTCGTTAATCACTATGAGGGCGGCATCCTCAAACAGCTTCTGGTCGAGGAAGGCGAAAAAGTCACCGCGGGCCAGACCCTTGCCCTTCTCGATGGCACACGCAGCGAGTCGGAACTCGGTCAGTTGCGCGGCGAACG
This sequence comes from Thalassospira sp. UBA4513, assembly GCF_002388495.1. NCBI lineage: Bacteria > Pseudomonadati > Pseudomonadota > Alphaproteobacteria > Rhodospirillales > Thalassospiraceae > Thalassospira > Thalassospira sp. UBA4513. Next base: position 62,377 of record NZ_DGMR01000015.1, on the reverse strand, counting down.
GTTTGGTCTGATGGCCAAACTTGCCCGATTGCGCGCCGAACAGCGCGGGCAGGAAAACATCACCTTCCCACAGGAACTTCTCGCCAGTGACGAGGCCTATGTCGCCGATATCCTCAGCGATGAAAAACGCCTGTTTGCCAAGCGCAAGGAAGTCTATGCCGCCAAACGTGATGCCCAGGCCAAACAGATCGAACAGTTCGAGGCCGAAGCCGAGGCACTGGTCTCACAGATCAAGGCCCGTACACGTCAGGAAAAGCTCGTCGCCGAACAACTTCAGGGGATTCGCCAACTGGCCGAAAAGGGCTTCGCCACCCGTACCCAACTGGTCGAGATTGAAAATAACTGGTCGGATCTGGTCGGTGATATGGGCGAATTCAAAGCCCAGCGTGCCGCCGCCCAACAACAAAAGGCCGAAGCCGAGATCAATCTCGCCTCGATCGAAATGGAATGGCAAAGCGATATCGCAACTGAAATTCAGGAAGCCCAGCTTGCGCTCAATGATGTCACCCAGCGTATCCGCGCAAGTCAGGACGTGCTTGATCGCCTCGAAGTGCGTGCACCGCAGGCTGGAACGGTCGCCAACATCCAGATCAGAACCCCCGGCGGTGTGATCAGTCCGGCCGAACCGATCATGGATATCATCCCCGAAGATGAACCACTGGTGATCGAAGCACGGATCAACCGACAGGATATCGACTCGGTCCAGGTTGGATCAAAGGCGCAAATTCGCCTGACCGCCTATAGTCAGCGTCGACTGGCCCCCCTGAATGGCGAGGTAAGCTATGTTGCGGCTGACCAAACCGTCGATGAACAGCGCGATGCGTCTTACTACATCGTGCGCGCGACGATTGATCCGGCCGAACTGGCAAAACATGATGACATCAATCTGCGTCCGGGCATGCCAGCCAACATTCTGGTTCTGAAAACCCCGCGCAAGGCCATCGATTACATGATCGATCCTATCACCCAAAGCATGGAAAAGGCCTTCCGCGAAGAGTAATCCTCCCCGCGACATGCGGATTTAACTTGGGGTCTTTCCCGGTTTTTCGCCGGATTGACCCTTTTCTTTTCAAGTATAGATCGAATTTTGAACCAAATAATAAGTAAAATTGAACTAGTATTCAGACAATAAATGTAATGAATCTCAAACTAAGTCATAATGTTGACAAAATAAAACCACGACAATACCCTCCAATGACAAAGTAAAAAAATATAGGATTTCTGAGTGGTCGTTTCCACGGGGCTCAGAATGTCCAGAGGGAACGGCCATCCTCTCGTGAGGGAAATATCCCCACGATGTCATTAATGTTGGGACACGAAGGAGGATTACATGGCAACTCTCGAAGGCGGCGCCTTTGATGATGCGCTTCTCGGATCTCGTTTCAGTGACGTCATTTTCGGACGTGGCGGAGACGATACAATCTTCGGACAAGGTAATGATGACGTGCTGTTTGGCGAAGAAGGCGATGATGTCTTGTTCGGCGGATCGGGCGACGATGTTGCCGTTGGTGGCGAAGGTGATGATGTCCTGTTCGGTGGATCGGGTGACGATGCACTGATCGGGGGCGACGGCAGCGACCTGATGATGGGTGGCTCCGGTGAGGATGTTCTGTCAGGGGGTGCGGATTCCGACATCCTGCTTGGCGGTTCAGACAATGACGTTCTCGACGGCGGATCAGGCAATGATGTTCTGATCGGCGGTGCAGGCGACGATATCGTTCTCGGCGGTGGCGGAGACGATGTCATGCTTGGCGGTTCTGGAGACGATGTGCTTCAGGGCGGCGAGGGTGATGACCTGATGCTTGGCGGCTCCGGGGATGATGTCCTCGAAGGCGGCGCAGGCGATGACATCATGTCTGGTGGTTCCGGTGCAGACACCTTTGTCTTCTCCGGCGGCGGCGGTAACGACGTCGTACTCGACTTCCAGGCTGGCGAAGACATGCTTTCCATTAGCAGCAACATCAACGACACCGGCATCGCAAGTGCCGATGATGTCGCTGCGCGTGCAACGCAAGTCGGTGCCAACACCGTCATCGATCTTGGCAATGGGGATTCCATCACCCTCAACAATGTCGATGCCGAAGACGTACAGGACGATCCGGACAGCTTCTTTAGCGTCCAGTAATCCGTTGGCGGCGTCCGCAGCTTCGGCTGCGGGCGACCCGTCCTGAACTTCAAGTTAGTGAAAGATTGTCATGCTTGAATTTGCCTCGTCCGATGCAGTGCGGACGACCGGCGAAGCGCCCGGTGTTTGCCTGCTGAACCCTGATACGTTGTTGTTAAGTTGGGATACACCCACCCGTTTGTGGGAAGTCCCCCGGCTTGAAACGATTGATGGTGCTGCGATTTCACCGCAGGCCACATTGCGGTTGCCACTTGACGGGGGCGGGACCCGGTTGTTGCGCGTCATCCGCCGTCCCAAGGATGAACCGATCTCAATTCTGGCCGAGGCCGGAACGCTGGGCCGCAAGGACGAGATCACAATTGATCCCGATGGCGATTTTGAATTTGCCAGTGCATCAACGCTCCTGAACGGGGTGACGCCTGCCGGGCGACTTTCGCTGGTCTCAACCCTTCTGGGCATGTGGGCAAGCCTGTTTCGACTGCGCTTGTCCAAAAGCTACAACAGTTTCCTTCTTCAACTGGTTGCCGAAATTGTCGATCGGCCCAAACCGGCCAAGGCGGTCGCAAAGCTTTCCGGTGAAAAGATCCTGCTGGCAACCGCTTTGCCCGATGCCTTTCACGAAATCGAGGCCGTCTTCATCGTCGCACCTTCGGGCTTCAAGCGCTTAACGCAGCTTCCCCATATCAGCAAGACCGGGCCGCGCGGGCAGAAACTGGTTTACATGATTGCCGACCAGCCAAGTACCGCATCCGGGGCCTATATGGTCGTGACCGGTGTGCGCACCCTTGCCATTCGCCATTTGCCCGATGTCTCAACCCTGCCGTCTCTGGCGCGCTGGTGGCAAACCAAAGGCAAATCGGATGCCGATTTGCGCGAATACATCATCGGGTCGCTTGCCCGTGCCGATATGAAATCAAGCAAGGCAGCGATTGAATTCCAGCTCCGCTGTCCGCTTTCAAGCCAGCGCGTGTCAGGTGGCGGATCGCTTCCCAGTGGCGAAGTCGATCTTGCAGTCACAACAGCGCGCGGCACATTGATTGGCGGCTGGTATCGCGATCCTGTCGATATGATTGCCAGCATTGATCTTCTTGATAGCAACGGTATCGCCCATCCATTCGGCGACGGATTTTATCGTTATCAGGGCAATGTACAGGACGATGGCCAGACAGTTCCGGCAACCGGCTTTGTCGGCTTTTATCAGGATATCCAAAGCCCGGTTCCCATCCTTCAGCCCCGAAGCCTGATGCGCCTGAAATCAGGCAACCGTCATCTGATGGTGCCCCCCGCCCAGCCGATTGACCCGGCCGAGGCCCGTGCCCGCATCCTGCGCGCCGTCCCGCCGCAACACCTGACGTCAGAGATTATTGAAAACTGCCTGGCGCCGGTGATTGGCGATCTGCAGCAAAAACTGATGGCATCCGCCAAGGTTGATCGGGTGATTGACATCGGCACCCCGCATGATGACCCGGATGTCTCGATCATTGTGCCGCTCTATCGTGTTCTTGGCTTCCTGCGCGCGCAAATCGGCGCCTTTGCCTGTGATGACTGGGTCGCGAAATATTGCGAACTGGTCTTTGTACTCGACTCCCCCGAACAGGCCGAAGAATGCGAACATCTGTTGCGCGGTCTGCATGTTCTCTATGGCATCCCGATGCGTCTGGTCGTCATGACCCGCAATGGCGGCTATGCCCGGGCATGTAATGCCGGTGCGCAGAACGCACACGGCCATTATCTGGCAATGCTCAATTCCGATGTCATTCCCCATACGCCCGGCTGGGCACAGGGGATGGCATCAAAAATGGGCGGTCCGGATGAGGTCGCGGTGGTCGGGCCGAAACTTCTGTTTGAAGATGGCTCGATCCAGCATGCCGGGATGTATTTTGCCCGCAATGAAAGCGGCAAGTGGCTGAATTATCACTATCACAAAGGCATGCCCGACCAGTTCCGGGATGCCAACATTGAACGCTCGGTCCCCGGTGTCACCGGTGCCTGCATGATGATCCATCGCGATGCCTTTGACGCGGTCGATGGCTTTACCGAGGACTATGTCATTGGCGATTACGAAGACAGCGACCTTTGCCTGAAAATTCGCAAGGCCGATTTCGACATCAAATACGTCCCCGATGTCAGCCTCTATCATTTTGAGCGCAAATCCATCTCGACCCATGCCGACTACATGCGCGGGGTGGCTGCCGAATATAACGCCTGGCTGCATGCGTCGCGCTGGGCGGATGCGCTCGAAGATCTTCACACCAACGGTGTGCCGCAAAATCGATCGCGAAAAACCCCCGACGGAGAAGCGGCATGAGCCAGGTTCTTGCACTGTCCGAACACCAGTCCCCGCTGACATCCGATATCAGTGATACCCATCTTGCCTGGTTGTGCGAACAGATCATTTCCAACCGTTTCCTCCCGGTCCCGCCCGAAGAAGACGTCTTTGTCGGCGATGGCGATTACCGCGCCATCGGGGCGGAATTCCTTGGTCATTTTGTCCGCATGGCCGGTCTTAAAACCACCGAGGATGTTCTTGATATCGGCTGTGGCATTGGCCGGATTGCCGTCCCCCTGACACAGTTCCTCAACCCGAAACAGGCGATCTATCGCGGCATGGATCCGGTGCGCGGCGGCATTGAGTGGTGCAAGCGCGCCATTACGCCAGCCTATCCGAATTTCCGGTTCGAGTGTTCGGACATCAGGAACGAACTCTATAACCCCGAAGGCGAAATCAGCGGGCGTGGCATGCGATTGCCTTTTCAGGACGGAACATTCGATTTCACCGCAATGATCTCGGTGGCAACCCACCTGCCACCAGACGAAATCGAAACCTATTGTTCCGAGGTCTTTCGTGTGCTGCGCCCGGGCGGTCGGCTGTTCTTGACCGCCTTTGTCATCCGCGAAGATGACGACCCGTCAAATCCCGGCCGCGATGCCCGTCTCAAAGGGTTCGAGAAAGCCGAAGGTCAACCTTGCTGGCACCTGCGCGGTGAAAACCCGATGGCCGCCGTCGGTTTCGATGATGCATTTCTTGAGGATGCCCTGACCGATGCCGGGTTCGATATCCACACAAAAAGCTTTGGCACCTGGCGCGGCGAAACGGCCGCCCATTACCAGGATTTCCTGATTGCCCAGAAACCACGGAGGACCGCATGAATCCCCGGATAATGGTGCTTGCCCATAATCACCCCGATCTGCATCCGGGTGGGACTGAAATTTTCGCCCATGATCTGTTTCATGCCTATAAGCGTGCGGAATGCGATGCGCTTTTCATCGGGGCGACCAACGATGTTCACCGCGAACGCCGCCCAGGCACAAGTTTTCAGGCGATCAATGATGCTGGCGATGAAATGCTGTTCTGGGCCGGGCATTTTGACCGCTTCAACATGTCCCAGACCGATCTTTATGCCGTCGCCCCGGATTTCGCGCGTCTTTTGAAAAGCTGGGCACCGGATGTGGTGCATATCCATCATCTGGTCCTGTGGGGCATCGAATTGCCGATGCTGATCCGCCGTGTTCTGCCGAACTGCAAGATCGTGATGACCCTGCATGACTATTATCAGATCTGCCCCAATGACGGCCTGATGATCCATCGCGGGACCAAAACCCGCTATACCAAGGCCGATGCCACCGGGCGTCTGTCCGGCCTTGATGGCTTTACCCCCGATCAACATGCGATGCGGGCTGTCAATCTGCGCAACCATCTGCGCGCGGTTGATCATTTCATCTCGCCCAGTGAATTCTTACGCGATCGCTATATCGAATGGGGCATCAACCCCGACAGGATTTCGGTGATCAACAATGGTCGCCCGACTGTCCCCGCCGCGCCCAAACGCGATATCGGGGCGGCCGGCATGCCCAATGTCTTTGGCTATTTTGGCAATCTCAACCCGTGGAAGGGCGCGGATGTCCTGCTTGAAGCCGGGCGAATTCTTTCAGCAGACGCGGTCGACTTCAATCTGCGCATTCATGGTGCGGCCCTGTATCAGACCGATCAGTTCACCAGTCGCATTGCCGATCTGGTCGAACAAAGCGGCCCGCAGGTAAGCCATATCGGCGCCTATCAACGTGAAGATATCCCCGATTTGATGGCACGGGTCGACTGGGTCGTTGTGCCCTCGATCTGGTGGGAAAATGCGCCTCTGGTCATTCAGGAAGCCTTCCAGCATGGCCGCCCGGTGATCACCAGTTCAATTGGCGGCATGGCCGAAATGGTCCGCCATGGCCATGACGGCATTCATGTCCGCCCCAATGATCCGGCCGAACTGGCGCGCGTCATGAAGGACTGCGCAACCAATCCGAAACTCTGGAAAAAACTGTCGGGCCATGTCCGGCCCCCGGCCGGGATTGATGATGTTGCCGAGCAATATCTGGCGATGATCCGCCGCATGGTTCGCCCTGATTTTGTTGCCGCCTGACGCTCAACAAGGAGGCCACTATGGCTGTTGCCGAAAAACAGACGATGGAAGAAACCCCGCCGCCGACCCCGACCCCGGCGTCAACAGGTGCGCAAGATGCCGAACAAACCGCACCGACCCTCGAAGGGCGGGTTGATGCCATTGATCAGAACCGCCTCTATGGCTGGGTCTGGTCGCCGCAAAGCCCGGATGCCCGGATCGAGGTGGTCGTGCGCCTGAACGGTCATGCCCTGCTGCGCGAAACCGCCGAAAACGAACGTGTTGATTTGCGCCGCAACGGTATCGGCGATGGAAAACACGCATTCGAAGTCGAATTGCCTGATGCCGCGGTTGCCAGTGTCGAAAGTCTGACGGTTTGTGCCGTCATGCCCGGCACCAAGGAAGAAATCACGCTGCGCATCCCGTCCCAAAGCGAACAGGAAGCCCACACGGCGCTCAATGCCCCGCTTGGCAAAATTCTGGATCGTCTGGATCGCCTGCTGGCCGCACAGCACATCTTGCAAAACGGCCAGCGCGAAGCTGCCAAACGTCTGGTCAGTGCGTCCAAACGCATGGATGAACTGGCGTCCGCCGATGATGGCATCGAGGCCGGCGTGAAACTGGTGCGCAATGGTCAGGAAGAACTCTCAAGCCGGGTCGATGAACTCGAAGTCTTTCTGGTGCGCTTTGACAAGTCACTCGGTGGCTTTGACGAACGGCTTTCAGCCCTGACCGCACGCCACACCAATGATCTCAAAACCCCGTTGCTGATCCTGTCCTGCCTGATTGGTGTGACCACCGGATTGGCAATCGGCGCCTTTGTCTGGTGATCGCCATGGCACGGCAATCATTCGTTTTAGAGCACACGCGTAAACACAAGGAGGCCCGGGCATGACCGAACAGCATGGAATGCCACTGGATGGCAGAACCGTCGTCGCTGCCTTGGTCGATGAGGGTCTGGCTTTGATGGTCGGGGTGGGAAATGCCCTGCCGGCAACGATTGATATTTACCTCAACAGCCAGTCTGACGCCAAAGTCCAGGCATCCATCATTTCATGGCGCCGCCACGATGCGGAACCCGACAACGCCTATGGCTTTGTTGCCCTCTTGCCGATGAAGGATGTCTCCGCACGTCGTTTGAAAACCGCCCTGTTCCGGGGTGCGGGCAAACCGCGTGAATACCGCATCGACAATCGCCAACAACGCATTGAGGCGGTTCTGTCCTCTGTTGCCGATCAATCCGGCCCGGCCTTTGCCACCGTGATTGATGGCCTGATCGAAGCCCTGCTGGCAGGCGATCCGGATAAAAAACGCCTCAGCAAGGTGGCCGCACTGGTGCAAAGTGCCGCACGCAGCAACGGCTTTATCGAAGTACTGGGCGGGCTCGAAGAAGGTGATGTTTATATTCAGGGCTGGTCAAGTGGCTTCCCCACCGGGCGCACCCGCGTCATTGCCATGACGGATTCTCCGATACTGGCGGAACTGACCAGTGCCGATTTCCAGCGCGATGACCTGGGCGACGAGGCATCCGGTGTAACCGGCCTGATGCTGGGCGATAAGCCGATCAATCCGAAAAAACTCAAACGGGTTTACTTCCGCGGACGCGACACCTGGTACTCGATCGAGGTGTATCAACACCGCGTTCTGGTCGCACCGCCCGATGTCCCGGCCCATATTCGGTCGGTCCTTGATCGTGTGCGCGCACCGGAAAAAATCCTGCATACCCTTAAAATGGCCGCACATCGTTTTGATGGCCGCGACACGGTATCCGAACTCGATCGCCCGGTCCGTATCGGCATCGATTTCTCTCTTCTGATCGAAGGAAGCGGGGTGTTGATTTCCGGCTGGATGCTTGATCCCGACCGTGCGGTCAAGGATGTGTCACTGCGGGTTGGCGGTGAAGTCGTGCGGATTGACGATCATTGGACGCGCCAGTCGCGCGCCGATGTCACCGATGCCTTTGCCAATGATCCGATGTTCTCTGGCATGAACCCGGCCCGGAATAATCACGGCTTTTTGGTGTTTTGCCCGTTGGATGTCACCCCGCCATCCGATCAGGCAACCTATCTTGAACTGGGCATCACCGATGCCTTTCCGGCCTACTGCCCGCTGAACCCGACGCGTGCGTCGGCCCGTCAGGCCCTTTCACGGGTTTTGCCCTCGCTTGATCCGCGGTCGGTCACGGCCTCGAACAGTATCGAACGTCAGTTCGGCCCGATGTTGCAGGCCATGACGGCACAGCGCCCCTATGCGGTGGATATCCATGATATCGGCGACTTTGACGAAGATGCGCCGGTGACCCTTGTGGTCGGTGTCGATGACACGATCAATGATATCGGCGTCACCATTGCCCTGCTGGGCCTTGATAGCGCAACCCGCCATCTGCCGATTGTCATTGCCGGGCCGGTCGAAAGCTTTGATCAGGTTGGCAGCGAAATCTTGCGCCTTGCCGCCTTTTACAAACTCAACACCCGGATCGTTTTCGCCGAAGGGGTCGAAGACTATTGCGATGCGCTCGAAGTCGGTGTGGATGCCACCAATTCCGAAACAGTCGGGCTGGTGTCGGCACATATTCTGCCGCGCGATGATGGCTGGTTTGATCAGTTGCATGCCGCCTATATCAAACGCGGCAACAAGGTTCTCGTATCGCCGACCATCCTGTTTGAAGACGATTCTGTCCGTTGGGCCGGGACCTGGATCAACAGTAATGCCAATGGCGGGCAATACCTGTCGGATCGCTATGTCGGCTACCCTTGCGCGGTTCTGGCCGATGCCCAACCCAGCGAAGTCAGTGCCGGCACATTGGAATGCTGCATTCTGCCGCGCAAGGCCTTCAAGGATAGTGACGGCTTTACCCGTGGCTATATCGGTCCGGCGGAAAAAAGCCTCGACCTTGCACTCAAGCTGCGCATGGCGGGGACGCCATCCTACTGGATCCCCGATGTCGAAGTACTGGGCAGCGAACAATCCATAAGCAAAGCCCCTGCCTGGGAGGAACTATCCAATCGTCTTGACCGCTGGGCGTTTGATCGCCGCTGGTCATTGGTCGTTTCAAACTTGCGGAGCCACAACAATGCCGTCGACTGATTTACGCGTCCTCGTTATTTCGCACGGCCATCCCAGCATCTCGCTGGGCGGGGCCGAAGTGGCCTCCTACAACCTGCATAAAGGGTTGAACAAACTTGACGGGGTCGAAAGCTTCTATCTCGCCCGCGTTGGCAATCCCGTGCCGCGTCACGGCGCCTCGGCCCTCATGAGCCTGCGGCAAAAGGAAAATGAAATCCTTTATCACGCGGAAAACTATGATCACTTCCTGCTCTCAAACGGCAGCACGGATGAAATTGATCGGGATTTCCTGCGCTTTGTGAAGGATTACGAACCCGATGTCGTGCATTTCCACCACTATCTCGGCCTTGGGCTCGAAACCATCTATGCCATTCGCGAAGCCCTGCCCGAAACCGCGATTTTCTTTACTTTCCACGAGTTTTTGACGATCTGCCACAATCACGGGCAGATGATCAAAAGCGGCGGAACCAAGCTGTGCAACCGGGCCAGCCCGATTGATTGCAATGGCTGTTTCCCCAATATCTCGCCGGCCTCGTTCCTTCGGCGTGAACGCTTCATCAAGGCGATGCTGGAACTGGCCGATCACTATGTCTCGCCCAGTGAATTTCTCGCCAACCGTTTCATTGACTGGGGCATGAAGGCCGAAAAGATGTCGGTGATCGAAAACGGTCTCGACATCAATGAACGGGCCAAGGACCGCCCGCTTTCCAAAACCCAGCCGCGCCGGTCGCGCTTTGCCTTTTTCGGGCAACTCACGATGTTCAAGGGGGCTGACATCCTTCTCGATGCGGTCGGGCGTGTACCTGATGAAATCTGGGGCGATGATGCGCGGTTGATGATCTTTGGCGGCAACCTTGATCGCCAGCCCAAGGAATATCAGGACAAGGTCCATGACCTGATCGAAAAGGCCGGCGAGCGTGTCCGCTTTTACGGGGCCTATCAGAATACCGAAATGCCCAAGCTGATGGAACTCGCCGACTGGACGATCATTCCCTCGATCTGGTGGGAAAATTCGCCGGTCGTGATCCAGGAAGCCTTCTTCCACGGGCGTCCGATGATCTGTTCCAACATTGGCGGCATGGCCGAAAAAATCACCGACGGTGTCAATGGTCTGCATTTCCGGGTCGGAAGTGCCGAAGACCTTGCTGATCGGATGATCGAAGTTCTCAGCGACAACAAGATCTGGGATCGGATGCGCGAGGGAATACCAAGCGTGACGACCTATCAGGAATGCGCCGAGCAACATCTCGCGCAGTATCGGGAGGTTCTGGAAACGCGCCGTATGTCTGCAAAGGCTGCGAGCCCGCAAACCGTTGCAAGCACGGCATGAATTCAGAACAAAAACGTGATCAACCAAGGAGAGACAACATGGCGCGCGTTCTCGTAATGATCCCGTCAGGCGAAGTCTACGACCACGACTGCGTCCGATGGTACAACTATCAGGATGTTCAAAAGAGCATCAATCACTACCACAATATCGGGGATGCCTTTGTCTTCGATTCATCGCTCAAACTGATGAATTACGACAAGCTTGGTGTCTTGCCGATTGCCGATCCCAAGATGGAAGACATCGACCGCCTTCGCGAGGAATATGACTATGTCTTCCTGCGCGGCTCGAACTACATCCATTCCGATATGGACTGGCGCAATACCATCGACGTTCTCAAACGTCTGAAGCTGCCCGTGTTGGGCTTTGGCATCGGGGCGCAGGCCCCGGTCAAAGGCAAGATCGAACTGTCTGAACAGACCAAAACGGTCCTGCGGATGATGGCCGATTCCACCACCTCCATCGGGGTGCGCGGGGCCTATACCGCACAGGTTCTTTGGGATCTTGGCATCACCAATGTCCGCATTGTCGGCTGCCCGACCGCGTTTAGGCAAAACAATCCCGACATGCGCATCAAGCTGCCATCGCTTGATAGCGTGAAAAATGTCGGCATTACGCTGCGCCGTGAAGTGTCCCCGGCCTATGCCCAGGACATCAAACGTTACCTGACGTTCCATCGTGATCTGGTGAAACATCTGGCGGATCGGTTCGATGACATGACCCTGATGGCCCAGGGCGAACCCGAAGAGAAAAAGCTCGTCTTTGGCAGCAACGCCCAGCGCGAAGAAGCCATGCAGGCGCTCAAAAACAACGACTGGGTCAAGAACTGGTATCTCGATGACACGATGGAACGCCTCTATCGCGAGAAGCTGTTCTATTCCGATGTCGTATCCGATTACGAAGATCTGGTGCGGACCAAGGATTGCGTGCTGGGCTATCGCCTGCACGGCAATCTGATGGCGCTGTCCAACGGTGTTCCGTCGATTTACTTCACCTATGACAGCCGCACGGTCGAATTCGCCGAAACCTATCAGATCCCGTCCTATGACGTGTTCTCGGAAAAGGAATTCGTGCTCGAGGATTACTGGAATCAGGATCTGTTCGACAAGTTCAACCGCGCCTGGTTCCAGACCTATCGCGAAATGGCGCAGTTCCTGACCGAAAACAACATCGATCACAAAATGGTCGATGTCATGAAAGCTGATACGCAGCCTCAGCGAAAGGTCGCGTGATCCCACCCGGTATGGCCGTTCTGGCGACCCGGATCGGGATCGCCGGGCGGCCGTGCCTTCCAAAGCAGCCTGAACCAAAACAGGCAACATCAACAAGGAGACACGGCAATGACTGTACTTGTAACAGGTGGCGCAGGGTATATCGGCAGTCACGCGGCACTGGCACTTCTCGATGGCGGGCGCGATGTCGTCGTGCTGGATAACCTAAGTCAGGGGCATCGCTGGGCAGTGCCAACCGGGGCGGCCTTCGTTGAAGGTGATTGTGGCGACGAAGATCTGGTGCGTCGTGTCATCGCCGAACATGACGTGACGGCGATCATGCATTTTGCCGGGTCGATCATTGTCCCGGACTCGGTCATCTATCCGCTGGAATATTACCGCAACAACACGGTCAATTCGCGTGCGCTCTTGCAAGTTGCTGTGGATAGCGGCGTAAAGCATTTCATCTTTTCCTCGACCGCGGGGGTTTACGGCGAACCAAAAGCCACCCCGATTAACGAGGACTTCGCCCTTAAGCCGATCTCGCCCTATGGCACATCAAAAATGATGACCGAAAAGATGTTGGCCGATGCCGCCATCGCCCATGACTTGCGCTATGTCGCGCTGCGTTACTTTAATGTTGCCGGTGCCGATCCCAAAGGCCGTTCTGGCCAGACATCGCGCAAGGCAACCCATCTGATCAAGATCGCAAGCCAGGCGGCAACCGGTACGCGTCCGCAAATGGCCATTTACGGCGAAGATTACGAAACCCCCGATGGCACCTGCATTCGCGATTACATCCATGTCTCCGACCTCGCCAATGCCCATGTTCTCGCACTTGAATATCTTGAACGCGGCGGCGAAAGCGACGTGATGAATTGCGGTTATGGGCGCGGTTTCTCGGTACGCGAAGTGATCGGTGCGGTCAAAAAGGTATCTGGCGTTGATTTCGAAGTCGAACTTGCCGACCGTCGCCCCGGTGATCCGGCAGCCCTGATTGCGGCGGCCGATCGTATTCGCCAGAAACTCGGCTGGACCCCGGTTCATGATGACCTCGAAGACATCGTGCGCCATGCCCTTGATTGGGAACAAAGCCTTAAATCCCGCGAGGTCAGTGCGGCTTAACCGCATCTCGCAAGACCTGCACTTCCAGACACGAGCAACGGTTCGAAACAACGTCAAAAATGACACGAACCAAACACGCAGGAGCATGAAATGGCACCCGAACTCCCCACTGGGGGGCGCAAGCCCCGTATTGGCGTATTGATGCCCGCTGGCCGTCTTGAGGGCAATCTTGGTGTTGTCACCCACACCTATAATGCGCCGGAAAAGGCAAAGACGCTTTTCACCAATATCGGTGACTGCTTTGTCTATGATTCCTCGCTGCGCATTCTCGATTATTCCGAACTTTTTCCGATCTATGTGCCGTCTGACGGCAATATTTCGGAAACCCAGATCGAACAGATCAATCGGCTGGATTACATCTTTCTGCGCGGATCGAACTATATCAACACCAACGGTCAATGGGATCCGATCACAGCGGTTCTTGAAAAAACCAAGGTCCCCGTGATTGCCTTTGGCATCGGTGTTCAGGTTCCCGACAATTCCGAAAACTACGTCAATGAGTCGACCCGGCGTTTCTTGAACCTGGTTGCAGATCGCTCGGCATCGATTGGTGTGCGCGGCAATCTGTCGAAGAAGGCGCTGAATTCGATCGGGATCAAAAATGTCCGCATCTTTGGCTGCCCGACGGCGTTCCGCCATTGCAAACCGGAACTGAAATTGCGCCGGGTTGATGCCGCATCGATCAAAAGGCTGGGCTTTACGCTTCGCCGCAAGACGCACGGTTTCCAGACCCAGCAACGCTTTATGCTGCGCACACTGGCCGAACGCTACGACACGGAAATCCTCTGTGCCGGCGAACTCGAAGAAAAGCAGATCTATTACGCGCGATCCAAACAGGTCGAAAATGACGCGTCTGTGATGGACGAGGCTGTCAAAAAGCTGACCGCGGAAAAGTGGTTCTACGGCCCCAGGGATCCGTTGCTGGACCTCTATAAATCATCGCTTTCGGTGTTTGAAAGTGTTGCCGATTTTGAACGGGCCGAACAGAACCTTGATGCGGTGACCGGCTATCGCCTGCATGGCAATTTGCTGGCCTTGGCCAACGAAGTTCCGGCCCTTTATGTCACCTATGACACGCGCACCCGCGAATTTGTCCGCACACTTGGCATTCCGTTCGTTGATGGTCGCTACATGGACAAATTCTCGTTCGAGGAAGCCTGGGATAACGCCGATTTCGATCTGTTCGAAAAGACTTATCAGAAGCGATTTGGCGATCTGAAAAACTTCCTTGAAGAAAACAGCATGGCACACCGTCTGGGCAGTACCCCGGCCCCATACGTCGCAGAGGCGGCGTGACCTTGCTGTCTGGTGCGTGGCGTAACCCCCAGTAACGCCACGCACCACACTTTCTCATTTGATTTGCAAACCTGGCGGGTGAAACCTTGGGCATACTTCGTTTCTCAAAACGCATCACAGGTCTCTCGGCATTCCTGATCGGATTGTCGGTCGGTGGCATGTTTGGCTGGAACCCGGATTTGCGGGCCGCCGAAGTAACTGTCTCTGGCACCGAAACCGTCATCTTTGATAGCGACGTCACCGGATGTGACAACCATCATCTGCCCGATTCACCGGCGCGCGCCTTTCGCAACAATCAGGGCCAAATGGTTCTGTTTGCGCCCAACTTTCAGAACCGGGCCTTTGTCGGTTATGGCTTTAACAGCCTGAAACCCGATTGCGACAGCCGCTTCAAGGCGGCGGGCAAAGCCGTACCCGAACTGCTTGATGACCGCACCTGGCTTCAGGCGATCTATACCCGTGACGGGCGCGATGTTTATGCCCTGGGCAGTGCCAGTTTCATGCCCTATCGCCATGACATGCCGTGCAAGGGCCGCACCAAGCGCACCGATTGCTGGATCAATGGTCTGGTGACGCTGAAATCTTCTGATGGCGGCAAGACCTTTGACTATCTCGGCAATCCGCCTCATCACGCACCGTTTCCGCCGCCTGAACCCTATCGCGATGACCGCAAACGCGCGCCAAGCTATGTGACGGTGACCAACATCATCTCCTGGCAGAACTACTATTACGCCATTGTCTGGCGTCGCGCCGATAACTGGGAAGAGTCGCGCAATTGTCTGGTACGCGCCCCGATTGATGATCCCAAACGATGGGATGTCTGGAACGGCTCAAGTTTCGAGCTGGCCGCAACCCTGACCGATCAGGGATGGTCGGCACGCGAAACCGAATGCGCACGCGTCGGGCCGGTCGGTGTTTCTTCCATCCGCGGGCTGGTCCGCCACGAAGGATCAAACAGTTTCATCACCGTTTACCTTCATCGCATCCGCAAAAAGGGCGAGCCCGACATTGCCGGCTTTTTCTATTCGTCCTCGACGGATCTCAAAAACTGGTCGGAACCCAAACTGCTCTATCGCCAGCCTTTGCAACGCGACGCGGCAGAGGGCGAAACCTTCTCGGCCTATCCGTCGATCATCGACGAAGACAGCACAGATCGTCTGTTTGGCACGGTTGATGACGAAGCCAGCCTCGTTTTCGTCCGTCTTGTCCCGAAACCCTACAAGGATCGCTGGCGTGTGCCGCGCCAACTGATCCGTGTTCCGATCTCGATCAAGGAGTAATGAACAATGCCTGTCGAATTTACCGAGTTTGATATCGAAGGTCCGGTTTTGTTTGTGCCCAACCGACATCGGGACAAACGCGGTGTTTTTGCCGAAACCTTTCGCTATGACGATTTCTGCGAGGTGGTGGGCGATATTGATCTGGTGCAGGAAAACCATTCGATCAGCGTTCCGATCAACACCATCCGCGGCCTGCATTTTCAGACCTGCCCCTATGCCCAGGGCAAACTGATCCGCGTGACACAAGGTGCGATCCTTGATGTTGCGGTAGATATCCGCCCGCGCTCTGCGACCTTTGGTCAGCACATCAAGATCGAACTCAGTGCTGAAAACTGGTACCAGCTCTGGATCCCCGAAGGCTTCGCGCACGGCTTCAAAACGCTCAAGCCCGACACCCATGTCATGTACAAGGCCTCGAACTATTACAGTCCCGACCATGATCGCGGGATTGCCTGGAACGATCCCGATCTTGGCATCGACTGGCAGCTTTACGGCCAACAGGCGGTGGTGTCTGAAAAGGACAGCAGACAGCCTCTATTGTCCGATCTGGACCCTGAGGCCCTTGGACCCATGGGGCGCACGCCGCCAAACCACGATTTCACACCTCTCAATCTGAACCGCGCGAATGTCACGGTTTTAAGTGCCAATCCATCCTGATTGGCCCACCGTGACATTATTGGGTGCGCACGGGTTGCCCATCCAGTCTCCCTGTCCGATGCGCACTCAATCCGGAAATGGGCCCGTTATCGGGCCCATTTCTTGAAACACGCTATCCTTACCTAACCAACCACATTGAATGCCGGGCCATAGGGATAGCCGGTGATGTTTTCATTGCTGTCTTCGGTAATCACCAGAATGTCATGCTCGCGGTATCCCCCCGCCCCCGGGTTGCCCTCGGCAATGGTCAGCATCGGCTCCATGCTGATCACCATGCCGGGCTCAAGTTTGGTGTCGATATCTTCACGCAGCTCAAGTCCCGCTTCCCGGCCATAATAGTGCGACAGCACGCCAAAGCTGTGGCCATAGCCAAATGTGCGGTATTGCAGCAAATCCCGCTCGGCAAAGAACGCGTTGATCTGCTCTGTTACCTGCGCACAGGACGCACCGGGTTTCAGCAAACTCATGCCGTATTCATGGGCCGCGACATTGGCCTCCCAGATTTTCATGCTGGCCTCATCGACCTCGCCAACAAAAAGCGTGCGTTCAAGCGCTGTGTAATAACCCGAAATCATCGGAAACGTGTTAAGCGACAGGATATCCCCGCGTTTAAGCTTGCGTGCCGTCACCGGGTTATGTGCCCCGTCGGTATTGATGCCTGACTGGAACCAGACCCACGTATCGCGATATTCCGCATGCGGGAACCGCTTGGCGATTTCAAGCTCCATCGCATCGCGCCCGGCCATGGCGACATCAATTTCACGCACACCTTCCCTGATCGCGTCCCGGATGGCATAGCCACCGACATCGGCGACCTGCGCCCCATGCCGGATCAGGGCAATCTCGGCAGGCGACTTGTGCATGCGCTGGCGCATGGTGGCCGGCGCGATGTCCTTGCTGCTGGCGGGTTTCAGGAACTCATCCAAAAGCGCCTTTTGCGTCAGGTTGATATGATCGCCCTCAAAGCCAATCACCTTGCCCGGCCCGGTCACCGAAAGAATGGCGCGCCAGTAATTGTTTCGGGCCCAGTCGGTATAGGTGATGTTATCGCCATGACAGCGCCGCCACGGTTGGGCGGCATCAATCCCGGCACTGATCGTGACATTTTCCGATGCGGTCACAACAAGCCCGTAAGGCCGGCCAAAGGCGCAATAGAGGAAGCCTGAATAATAGGCGATGTTATGCATGGAGGTGAAAACACAGGCCTCAACGCCGGTGTCATTCATGATCTTGCGCAGACCCGCAAGACGGGCCTCATATTCGGCCGCCTCGAACGGCAGCACGCGGTCACCTTGGTGAAAACGGTAAAATTCCGGGCGATCCATAAGCGCGTTCCCTTTTTTACGCGTTGCGCATGCAAAGGGACAAAGACCTCCCCCTGTCATGACAACGACAAAGCAAGATCCCGGCGTTCAGGATATGGTTGGTGATGGATTGGGCGCGTGCTTCTGATCGTTCTCACGCTGGCGACGCCATCGCCTGCCCACCGAGACATATTGAGAGATGGGCGCAAGTTGGCAAGCAAAATCTGCATCGCCATATCATTGATCACAGTCACCCGCCGCGCGTTCGGATATGGTCGCGGCCATCACATCTCTTACCAGCGGCGTTACCATACGTTCGTATGATAAATCTGGCGATTTAAAGTACTTTATTAACGGCTTGGCGCTTTACTGTCAGAGAATAAGCAAAAACCGCGAGCAATAACGGATATTCGGCGTGGCAGAAGAAAACGACGACAACGAACAAGGCGGCAGGACAGCGGCCAACGCAGCGATGAAACGCATCGCCGAAAAGGAACTGCGCGAGATCCGCAAACGTCAGCGCCGCAAACGCATGATCGTGTTCGGCCTGAGCTTCTCCTTGCTGTTCCTTGCCATCTTCGGCAGCCTGTTTACGATCAAGTCCAACCTTGATCTCAGCCGCAACATGGTCCGCAGCCCCGAAGTCCGTATTCTGGGGTATGACGGTGCGCTGCTTGAAACCATCAAGGGCCACTATAGCCAGGATGTCTCGCTGACCACCTTGCCCGAACGGGTTCAGAACGTTTTTGTCGCCGCCACCGATCCGACGTTTTTTGATCATCTGGGTGTTTCGGGTGCGGATGTTGCGCGCATGTTCAGCACCGAAAATGCGCCCGGCTCAACCATCACGATGAAGGTCGCGCGCAGCTTTTTTAAAACCAAGGACAGCGGCCCGGGCCGCCATATCCAGGAATTTCTTGTCGCCCTCTGGCTGGAATGGAGTTTCAGCAAGAAAACCATTTTGCGAAGCTACCTTGAACGCGCCTATGTCGGGCGCGGCATCTTTGGCATCTCGGCGGCATCGCGTCTTTGGTATGGCGGGCCTGCCGAACGCATGACCCTGCATCAGGCCGCCGTTCTGGCCGCCGCCATCAGCGACCCGGAAACCTTCAGCCCGCTGTTTTATCCGCGCGAAACCGCCGAAGAAGCCAACAAGATTTTGGCCCGTCTCGCACAGTACAAGTTTATCGAGGCCGATCGTGTTTCGGCCCTGACCTTGCTCGAACCGAAACTCGATGTGCAGTACGAGGAAAACGTCCTGTCGGGCTATGTCGTTGATATGGTGCTTGAAGAAGTCGCCGATATTGTCGGTTACAGCAGCCGCGACATTGATGTGCTCACCAGCATCGACTGGAAAATTCAAAATCTGGCGCAGGAAATTGTGCCGGAAATCGCCGAACTGCGTTTCAAGCCGCGCGGCGCGTCACAGACGGGATTGCTGTCCATCAGCCCCGAAGGCCGCATTCGCGCCCTGATCGGCGGGCTGAATTACTCACCCTTCCAGCGCAACCGGGTCACCGATGTCCGCCATTCGCCCGGGCGGATGATCAAGATCGCGACCTATTACTATGCGCTCAATGAAAACAGCGATCCGGCCCAATGGGTGCGCGATAACCGCATGGCGGTCGGCGGCTGGCGTCCGATCAACCCGGACCACGATTATATGGGCATGATTTCACTGCGCGAGGCATTCGTGCGTGATGTCAACACGGTGCCAACCAACCTTGCCGATCACTTTGGTCTGTTGAATGTCCGCCAATATGCCCACAATATCGGCATCAAAAGCCCGCTATCGAGTGATATCCGCACCGTCGTCGGCCTTGATCCGGTGACGATCAGCGACGTCACAGCCATTCATGCCCTGCCGCAAAACTCCGGCAAACCACCCCAGATGACCCTGATCAATCGGGTGTCCTATACGGGCGATAATAGCACGCCCCCTGTTTATCAACGGGTCGAGGAAGTGCAGGAAAAACGCCTGACCGACGAGGGGATTCAGGCGTCCTACGTTTTGTTTGCCAGTGTCACCGACCCGCAAGTGCGTCTGGATCGTCCGTTTGCCGGCTACGGCACGGTGGCCGGTGGCCGCACCGATGCATGGTATGTCGGGTTCTCGTCCGATCTGATCACAACCGTCTGGGCGGGGAATGACAATCGGTCACAGATGGATGTCCGCGGCGAGGTAGAACTTGCGTCTTTGTGGCGGTTATTTATGCTGGAAGCGCATGATGGTTTACCCATCCGTTCCATGGTCCGTGCATCGTCTGAACGCCGTCGCGCAGGCGATGGCGTCAAGGATCTGTGGAAAATGGGTCAGGTTGACAGTGCAAACGGACAATAACGGATAAAACCGTCGCAAAACGGGGAGACGGGGGACTCCCTCCTCGGTTGGGACATAAAAATTGAAATTCGCCGGAAAATGCGGCGCTATCGCCTGTCAGACGCACTTTGGGGTTGTGCGGATATGACGGGCAGGTTGGCGTGTGCACGGCCCGGACCAGACCGATAGGTGCTTTTGTGGCCCAAAGAGAATTCAAAAGGAAAAAGAGCGTCCGTAAAGGCGCGACAGGTTCCAAAAAGCCGAAAAAGCGCGTCAGCAGTTCGGGCAAGAAAGGCGGCAGTCTTTTTGCCCGTCTGGGCGATATGATTCCGGGGCCCGAAGCCATTGCCAAATTCATCGTGCTCGGCTCGATCTGGGTCATGGTTCTGGGCGGCGGGGTTGTTGCCTATTACGGCTATGGTCTGCCCGACAAGGTCAGCTTTGATGTCGCAAGCGAACGCAAACCGTCCATCCGTGTGATCAGTATTGATGGCCAAAACCTCGCGGCCTATGGCAATCGCTATGGCAACCCGGTCGAGGTCCGCAACCTTCCCGACTATGTCGGTCAGGCGTTTGTTTCCATCGAAGACCGCCGTTTCTATGACCATTTCGGGATTGATGTCGTCGGCATCATGCGCGCGGCATGGGCCAACCTGACCGCTGGCCGCATTGCCGAGGGCGGCAGCACCATCACCCAGCAGCTGGCCAAAAACCTGTTCCTGTCACCGGAACGCTCCTTTGGCCGCAAGATCGAAGAAGTGCTTCTGGCCCTCTGGCTGGAATTCAAATTCGATAAGCAACAAATCCTCTCGCTTTATCTCAACCGCATCTATTTCGGATCGGGCGTCTATGGCATTGATGCCGCCGCCCGCCATTATTTCGGCACCGATCCTAGGCGTCTGAACCTGTATGAAGCCGCCGTATTGGCCGGCCTGCCCAAGGCACCAAGTCGCTACAACCCGATGGTCGATCCGAAACTTGCGGCCGAACGCGCCAATGTCGTGTTAGAGGCCATGGCATCGACCGGTGCGCTGACCAAGGCACGCGCCGAACGCGCCAAACAGACCCGTGTGCGCACCGCACGTGCTGCACAGGCAGGGCCGGGGGTGCGCTATTTCACGGATTGGGTGCTTGATCGTGTGAAAGATTATGTCGGCTATGTCGATCAGGATCTTCTGGTTTATACCACGCTTGATTCCCGTCTTCAGGCCATCGCCGAAGAAAACCTTCTGCGTGCACTCGCCAGTAACGGGGCCAAGGAACACCATGTCGGGCAGGCCGCCCTTCTGGCGATGACCCCCGATGGGGCCGTGCGTGCCATGGTTGGCGGTCGTGACTACTATGAAAGCCAGTATAACCGTGTGACGCAGGCCCGCCGTCAGCCGGGCTCGGTCTTCAAGCTGTTTGTCTATCTCGCCGGGCTTGAAAACGGCTTTGGCTCGAATGACTGGATGCGCGACGGGCCGATTGTCATTGATGGCTGGGAGCCGCGCAACTTCGATCGCAAGCATCACGGCACCATGTCGATCCGCGATGCGGTGGCAACCTCGAACAACTCCATCGCGGTCCAGCTCTCGCTTGAAGTCGGCCTTGATAAGGTCATCCAGAAGGCGCGTGACATGGGCGTCTCGTCGGAACTCAAACCGGAACCAAGCCTGGCCCTTGGCACCAGCGAAGTCTCGATGCTCGAGCTCACCGGTGCCTACGCGATTGTTGCCAATGGCGGCTTTGCCGTCTTCCCGCACGCGGTTAGCAAGATCACCGGCAAGGGTGGCGAAGTGCTCTATGAACGCTCTGACGACTTCCCGGTCCGTTTGATGAACCCGCTGCATGCCGGTGAAATGAACAACATGCTGGCCGCCGTGGTGTCCAAGGGCACCGGGCGCAACGCCATCATCGACCGCCCGTCGGCGGGCAAGACCGGCACGACATCGGATTACCGCGATGCCTGGTTCATCGGCTACAGCTCCGATCTGGTCGCAGGCATCTGGATGGGCAATGACGATGGCAGCCCGATGGATGAACAGGTCACTGGCGGTGCCCTTCCGGCCGCACTCTGGCGTGATTTCATGCTGCACGCCCACCAGAACATCCCGGTCCGGTCCCTTGGCAAGGCCGCCCTCGCACGCTCCAAAAAGATCGGCGAAGACGACAGCTGGCGCGACTTCACCGCCGGCTACAGTTCAGGCAACACCAAGCAGTAAGGCACCTCAACTGTCTTTAACGAAATTACAGGCGGTCTTCGGGCCGCCTGTTTTCGTTCAACCCCTTTGCCCACTCCGTCCCATTTTTCTGCAATTGAATTGCATCAGGAAAAGTTATTTGGGTGGGCAAGAGGTTTTGAAATCTGCGGAACAAGTTATCGACAAAAAGTCCAGTTGATGTATCCTAATTTCGCAAACCAGCTTGAGGCCTGTTAACGCTTCAGTGTTGACTTTCGCGTATACTGCGCATAGCACGCGCAAACAGATTCTAGCATTCAACTTATCAAAAAAAATACGTTTTAAAAGGTGTTTGTTCTTGATTCGTTCTCAAAAATAGCTAGATTATATTGTGCTGAAAGAATTGGCAAAAAGCCGAGGGGTAAGTCATGAAAAAAACCGTCATCGATTTGTTTTGCGGTGCTGGTGGATTGTCAGAAGGTTTTCGCCAAGCTGGCTTTCATGTCCTCGCGGGAAACGATTTTTTCGAAGCAGCAGGCGAAACCTATGCCGCGACACACCCTGAATCGACTTTCATCCCTGGGCCAGTTCAAGATTTGACAGCAAATAAGCTGCTCGGAGCCGCGAAGTTGTTTCCCGGTGAACTAGATGTGCTCGTCGGCGGCCCCCCTTGCCAAGCCTATTCAGTTTATAATCATCAGCGCGGAACACATGACGAACGCGCGAACCTGTTTCGTGAGTATCTTCGCATAGTTGAAGACCTTCAGCCGAAATGGGTTGTCATGGAAAACGTGACCGGCATCACGTCAATTGATGGCGGCGAAGTTGTCGAAACCATTCGTCGTGAGTTTGCTCGTCTGAATTACCGCGTCGAGTTTAAAACGCTGAAGGCAGAGGAGTTCGGTGTTCCGCAAGAACGCCGGCGCGTATTCTTCATTGGTACCCGAACTGATGCTCCGATTTTGTTTCCTCAGCCGACACACGGCCCTGGTCTAAAGAAGCTTACGACGATTTGGGATGCGATTGGCGATCTGCCATTTCTCGAAAACGGTCAAGATTTGGGAGTAGCCGACTACGCAGCGGAAGCGCGTGGTTGGTATCAAAAGTATATCCGGAAGGGGTCGAAGCAAGTTCATAATCATTCGGCACCAAAACTTGGTGCGATCAACATTGAACGTATGCGACACATTCCACAAGGTGGGTCATGGCGGGATATTCCATTTGATTTGCTTCCAGAAGGTATGAAGCGGGCTAAGCGCAGCGATCATACAAAACGTTATGGCCGAATGAAGCCCGATGGCCTTTCGTGTACCATTTTAACAAAATGCGACGTCCACTGGGGAGCCTACATTCACCCTATTCAGAACCGCGCTATTACAATTCGCGAAGCCGCTCGACTTCAGAGCTTCCCCGATTGGTTTGTTTTTCGCGGCTCGAAAACCGACCAATATACTCAGATCGGTAATGCGGTCCCCCCACTGCTTGGCAAGAAGGTTGCCGAAGCATTGTTGACCGCAGCCTCAGAGCGAGTCAGTCTCGAAAATGCTGATTCGAAAGGGTTGATCGCAGCAGAGTAGCTGATCTCCCTTCGAGGTACTGAAGGGAAAAGTTACTGTGAATGCTGACGAAATCGACAAGAAACCACAACCAAATAAACGTTTCGGTATTGGGGAAATTTACGGACAAAGTTTTGTTGGAATCTCCAACAATGAGCGTAAGGATTTAATTGATCTCGACGCAAAATCTCGCCTTGATTGTCCTTTTTTGCTGAGCTTTTCTGAGCTTGCACCCAATAAGAAAAAGAATCAGTTTCAGTGTTCTAAGAATAGTGGTGTTTGCTCAATTAGGAACTTCTCCGAAAGTCAAAATTTCGGCCCACTTACTGCGACCTGCCCCACTCGATTTTACGAAAACGGTACAGTCTTTCGCGAAATTGGCAAACATTTGCTGGGCGATGAAAATGCCAAAATTGCCAAAGAAATCCCTTTTCTAGAAAGCACTGTTAAGAAGAAAAATGCGACCAAAGGCCCCAGTGTTGGCAAAATCGACATGGTAATGGCAAGTACCAAGGGTGGGGCATTTACTTGGTGTGCTGTTGAGCTTCAAGCGGTTTACTTCTCTGGCACCAAAATGGAAGACGATTATCCGGCCATTAGAAAATTTAGTGGCAATGGAGTTCCAATGCCGCACCCAAAAGGCCGCCGCCCAGACTATAGAAGCTCTGGACCCAAACGTTTAATGCCACAGCTTCAAACAAAAGTACCAACACTTAGACGTTGGGGAACTAAACTTGCTATTGTTGTCGATAGACCCTTCTTTGAATCTCTGAGCAAAATGAAGACAGAAGAAGATATATCGAACTGCGATATTGCGTGGTTCGTGGTCCGCTTCGATGAGGTTGAAGGTGAGAATAGATTCGAATTGGTTGTAGATAACGTCGTCTATACTACGTTGGAAGAATCTGTGGCGGGCTTAACCGCCGGTAAGCCAATGAGCCGCGATAGCTTCGAAAATAATCTGAAAAAGAAAATGGGCTTTCAGGATCAAGATAGTTTTTCATTCTAATAGGCTGGCAATTTTTCCTGACTTTAACTCCAAGCGATTTCCGAAGAATGGTGGTTTTAGTTTAGTAAAAGACGAAAAAAGCGACGGAATTATTTCCGCTTCTTTGCGTTAAGACCCAAAAAAAGACCGGCATCGATAAACGAGCCGGTCTTAAAGTTGGCTTGCTATGACCACATCAGGGGAGATGTGGCCGGGAGTTTCTCACCTGTCAGAACCCCGTTGGTGCAGCATCGGGTTGGGAGACATTCTACTGCGGGGTACCAACTGACGGTGCGGGGTGGCGCGTCGTCATGGTGAGATCAGGCTGCAGCAGCCTGATCTGTGAGCGCTTCGAGGAAGTCCAGGCATTCCTCGATCTGCGAAATTTCAATGAACTCGTTGGGCTTATGGGCCTGCTCGATGCTGCCGGGGCCGCAAATGATTGACGGGATGTTGCCCTGTTTTTCAAACACCCCACCTTCCGAACCATAAGACACCTTGCCGGAAATCTCCGGGATGATGTTGCTGACATAGGAAAACGCTTCCGCATCCGTGCAATCACCCATGCCCGGATAGGAAAATATCTTCTCGAACGTGAAGCCGGTATCCTCTGCCTTGGCCTTCATCTCGGCATCAAGGGTTTCCATGATGGTCTGTTGCAGATCGGCAATCACCGCTTCGGCGTCATGATCGGGCAGATGGCGAATTTCAAAGGTGAATTCGCAATATTCCGGCGTCACGTTGGTCGCTGTACCGCCACTGATCGTCGTCGTCAGCATCGTGCTGTGCGGCACGGTGAAGTCTGCATCAAACGGGCCGTTTTCTTCGAATTCACGGGCCTTGTCGGCAATCAGGTTGATCGCACGTGCGCCATATTCGATGGCATTGACGTGATCAGGCGCAAACGAGCTGTGTCCTGCCGTTCCCGCTACGCCAACCCGCATGGAATATTTCCCTTTCTGGCCGTTAATCACCTTCATGTTGGTCGGTTCGCCAATCACGGCCAGACGCGGTGGCGTGTCCATTTTCGCCAGATGATCGACCATTGATCCAACACCGATGCAGCCGACTTCCTCGTCATAGGACAGGCAAAGATGAAACGGGATTTCAAGGTCGCGTTTGACCAGTTCCGGGATCATCGCCAGCGCACAGGCCGAAAAGCCTTTCATGTCGGCTGAACCGCGGCCAAACAGCTTGCCATCACGCTCGGTCAGCTCAAACGCCGGGCTGACCCAGGTGGTCTCAAGGGCTGGCACCACGTCGGTATGACCCGAAAGCGCAATGCCCGGCACCCCTTTGGGGCCGATGGTCGCCAGAAGGTTGGCTTTCTGCCCGGTTTCATCGTGGAACAGGGTGCTTTCGATGCCGTATTCCGCCAGATAGTCACGGACGAAATGGATCAGACCGAGATTGGAGTTTTTGCTCGTCGTGTCGAACGCCACCAGTTTGCCAAGCAGATCGATGGCATGATGAAGGCGGGACATGTTTGGTTTGGACATTTTTATCTTCTTGTTTGGGTCAGGACGCGGATGCGTTGGTGGCATCGCGATTGTCGCGCCATTTCTTCCATTCGCGGCGAATGGTCAGAATGACGAACAGAACGGTCAGGGCAAAGAAGCCCCATGAAATCCATGACTGGAAGAACACACCCAGATCACCGCGCGAAATCGCAAGCGACCGGCGCATATTGTCTTCAAACATCGGGCCAAGGATAAAGGCGATCAGGAACGGGGCCGCCGGGATGTTGAGCAACATCATGGCAAAGCCAACCACACCCATCACCAGAAGGACGGTGACATCAAACGGGCTCGCCCCGATGGAATAGATGCCATAAACGCACAGGATCAGAATGCAGGGCAAAAGCAGCGTCTGGGGAATGCGCGAAATCTTGGTAAAGGCACCGGCTGTTGCCTTGCCTGCAACAAACAGGAAGACCGAACTAAACAGGATGCCGATAAACAGCGCATAGACATCGCCCAGATTGTTCTGGAACAGAAGCGGGCCGGGGGTCAGGCCATGGATCATGAACGCACCCAGCATCACACCGGTAATCACATCACCGGGAACGCCAAGGGCCAGAAGCGGGATCATGGTCGCACCGCATGCACCGTTATTGGCAGACTCGGACGCAGCAATGCCTTCGATCTCGCCGTCGCCGAACTTGTCCCCGTTTTTCGAGGTCCGGCGCGCTTCGCTATAGGAAAAGAACGCCGCGGTCGACGGACCGATGCCGGGGATTGCGCCCAGGATCACGCCAATGATCGACCCGCGACAGATCGATTTGATCGATCCGCGAAACTCGGCAAGGGTCAGGCGGTTATCGCCCAGTTTCATCGCCGCCGCATTATCTTCCGGGCGGAACACAATCATCTTGATCAGTTCCGGCAGGGCAAACAGGCCGATCAGAACCGGCACCATGCCAAGGCCTGATTTCATGTCTTCGGAAAGCGCAAAGCGGAACGATCCGTACATGTCTTCGCCAACGGTCGCCAAAAGCAAGCCAAGGCAGGCCGAAATAATGCCCAGAACCAGCGACCGGCCCGAAATACTCGCCACAATGGTCAGCGAAAACGCCATCAGCATAAAGAATTCCGGCGGACCCACCCGCAGCGCAAATGTCGCCAGCGGGATGGCGAGGAAAAACAGCGAAATGTTGGAAATGAAATCGCCGATGCAGCTTGAAATCAACGCCATGTTCAACGCCTTGCCACCCTTGCCGGCCCGTGCCAGCGGATAGCCGTCAAGCACCGTGCAGGCGGCCGATGCCGTGCCCGGCGTCTTGATCAGGATGGCCGAGATTGATCCGCCATAGGTCGAGCCTTTGTACAGCGCAACCAACAGCAAAATGCTCGTCACCGGCGACAGATAGAACGTAAACGGAAGGGCCAGGGTGACGGCCATGGTCCCGGTCATGCCCGGGATCGCGCCAATGATCACACCGCCCCAGATCCCGGCAAACATCGCCAGGAAATTCGGTAACGTTGCCACCTCCTGAAAGGCGTAAAGCAATTCATTCCACATAACGATGAACTCTCAATCAGATCAGGGTGGTCAGGTGGGAAATGTTCGCCGACAACAGCTTGCCCTTGGGGAAGGGCGTATGCGTGACTTCGGTAAACAGCAGATACAAAAGAACCGGGAAAATGACCGCAAGGCCGATCATCCAGAACTTGCGTTCGAAATTGCCCGTCATGACAAACAGCACGCCAAGCAACAACACCGTCGCCGGAACAAACCCGATCAGGGGCATGCCATACACAAAGGCGGCAAACACGATCAGGATACCGGCAAAACGCACCAGATGGGTCTTGTTGCCAAGGATGCGGTTGCCAAATCCTTCGACCCGGTCACGGCTGGCTTCACGCATTTTCGGGAAGGCCAGAACAAGCGCAAGAACCCCCATCACCAGTCCGACAATGGCCACAACCCGTGGCCACATATCCGGTGGCGGGGCAAAGCCCGGAATGAAAGACGGAACCTTCACATAGATCGGGATCAGAACGAACAGGATGACGGCAAAGAACACCGTTGCCACCAGCCCGGCATAGAAATCACGATTTTGGTTCATGGTTCCGTCTCGCATCAAAAGTCTGAACTAAACGATGTTGGTAGGGTCAGGGCCTAACGCTTACTGGATGTAGCCGAACTTCTTGGCCATGCCGTTATAAAGCTCGAACTGGCTTTTGACGTAGGCAGCCGGATCTTCATCGCCGATGATCGAGGTCGAACCACGCTTCTCGGCAAGGTCAAGCCACTGCTCATCGGTCGCAACCTGACCAAGGATCTCGGTCCATTTGGCAACGACGTCTTCCGGAAGACCTTTCGGGGCATAAAGCCCGCTCCAGCCGCCGACCTGACCGGCCTGGGCATAACCCAGTTCTTTCGCGGTCGGAACATCCGGCAGGGATGCCATGCGTTTCGGTGAATAGACCATCAGCGGACGCATTTTACCGGCTTCGATGTGGGGCATCAGCGAACCAGCAGCAATGGCGAGGAAATCAACGTGACCGCCAAGCAGGGCAGCGGCCAGTGCAGAGCCGCCTTTATATGGCACGAGGGTGGATGCGGTCAGCGGGTCAAGACCAACGTCAGACAGCAATGCCTGAACCGTAAAGCCGTCAATCGCGGTGGGGCCGGATGCGGCATAGGTGGTGGCACCGTTGCTGCCTTTGATTTTGGCAATCAGCTCGTCGATGGTCTGGATGTCGGAATTGGCGTTCACCGCCAAAATCATCGGGGTCGCTTCAAGCATGCCAAGGAAGGTGTAGGCATCCCAGCCAACCGGGCTGTCGGTATAGACGGCCGGATAAAGCGCCATGCCAACACGCGACAGAAGAAGGGTATAGCCATCCGGGTCGGCTTCGGAAACGAAGCGCGCGCCATTCATGCCGCCATTGCCGGTCTTGTTGACCACAACAACCGGCTGGCCGCCGGTATAGTTGCTTGCGGTTTCTGCCAGCGCACGGGCGGCCAGGTCAGATGCACCGCCGGCACCATAAGGTGCGACCAGCGTAATGGCTTTTTCAGGATAGGCATCTGCCTGCGCGGTCGAAATCATGGATGTGGTTGCAAGGATTGCGGCAGCAATCCCGGCTGCTTTCTTAAGCTTGTGAAACATTTTCATGTCTCCCTGGGTGGTGGTGGCAGAATTGCCGAAGCTCAGACTGGTTTTCACTCTGTCTTTTGTTTTTGTGCCTTCTTGCATAGACAAACTATAACCGGTGACGCAAAAAATTAATTCCAGTATAACTAATTTACATACTGAACAGTGTTCTGCGGTCGAAATCCGGATTTGGGAAAGCACGATGAAACTGCGCGAACTCGAAAGCTTCAATGCCTTTATGACCCACGGTTCTGTGACGGGCGCGGCCCAGGCGATGAATATCAGCCAACCGATGGTCAGCCGGCTGTTGAACAATTTTGAAAAATCGGTCGGGTTTGAACTGTTTACCCGCAAACGCAACCAACTGATCGCGACGTCCGAGGCCCAGCAGTTCCATGCAACCGTGTTGCGGTCGTTAAACGCGTTTCGCGAAGTCGAAACCCAGGCGCGTGCGATTGCCAATGATCAGTTGGGTGCGATCCGCATTGCCGCCCAGCCGATCTATGTTGATACCTATCTGCTTGATGTTGTTGCCAAGTTCAAACAGGCCCATCCCAAGGTTTCGATCAGTATTACCGATACGGGCCTTGAAGGGATGTTGGATATGATTGCCACCCGGCAGTGCGATCTTGGCATCGGCATTACCCTTGATCTGCAGGACCCGGATGTGGTGATAACGCCCTTGGCGCAATCACGTGCCGTCTGTCTGATGCCGGTCGATCACCGGCTGGCAAAATTTGAAACCATCGATATCGATTTGCTGCGCGGCGAAGACTTTGTCGAACTATCCATCGGATCGCCCTTGCGCACCAAGATCGACTATATTTTCCAGATTGCCGGCTGGCCGCGCAAAATCGCGGTCGAGGCCCGCACCATCCGCACGATCTCGCGTCTGGTCGAACGCAATGTCGGTATTTCGGTCAGTGACCCGTTCGCAGCCCTTCTGGTCGACACCAACAAGGTGGTCGCCCGCACCCTGACCCCGACCATCGAATGGGATGTGGCGCTGTTTACCGCGTCACGTGAACTGAGTGCGGTGGAAAAACGGTTTCTCGCCTTCCTGCGCGCCGAATTGCCAAATCTGCGGGCCAGCGGCTGTATTGTATGAGGATTTGATTTGGCCCTATTTGGGGTGATACGCCGGTATCGGCCTATTATTCACTGAATTTGAATAATGACCCTGATTATTCATTATTTCCGGTCAAACGCCAGCTTGGCAGCAAGGCCCAAAAAGATACAGCCGGTGGCGATCTGAAAGGCGCGCGCAATCTTCGCAGATCGCGACAGAACCTGGCCAATTTTCCCGGCAAAACTCCCCACCAGACAATTGATAATCGTCCCGCCGATATTCAAAATCAGCCCGAAAATCAGGAATTGCAACAACACCGACCCGCGCGACGCATCAACAAACTGCGGAATAAACGCCAGCACAAAGACAATGATCTTGGGATTAAGCAAGTTCACCACAATCCCGTCCCGCCATGCGGTAAACGCCCCGGATCTCTTGGTTTGTGCGGGTTTCAGGCGCTGATCGGTGCTGCGAAATGCGCCAATTGCCAGCCACACCAGATAGGCAATCCCCGCCCAGCGCAGCACATCAAGTGCCACCGGATAGGCCGCGACAAGGGCTGCCAGTCCAAGTCCCGCAAGCATGGTGTGGATCAGCGCACCGGTGGCAATCCCGAAGCTTGCCGCATTGCCCGCAATCGGCCCGGATTTGATTCCCTGTCCCAGACAAAACAGCATGTCATTGCCCGGCGTCATGTTCAGCGCCAGGGCAGTGGGGATGAAAATCGCCAGGGTTTCCAACGGGATCAGCATGCTTTACGTCCTTTGGGAGTAAATGTGAGGGTTCCTCACATTTCAATATTTACGCGCTTCCAGCACCGTAGCGATGCAGGGCTGCGCCATGTTTCTTGAGCCAGTGTTGCTGCTTTTTCGAGGGGCCATACAAATCATCGACCACGGCCCAGAAACGTGCGGAGTGATTAAGCTCCTGCAAGTGGGCGACCTCGTGGGCGACGACGTAATCAAGCACATCTTCCGGCGCCAGCACCAGCCGCCAGCTGAAAGACAGATTGCCCGAGGATGAACAACTGCCCCAGCGTGTGCGGGTGTCTTTGAGCGAGATGCGATTGACCTTTTTGTTGATCTGTTCGGCATAGGCATGGGCGCGTGGGGCGATTTCAAGTTTGGCCTGCTTTTTAAGGAAATCGGTCACCCGGCGGTTGGTATGTTCGGGCTGGCCTGAGACCCAGATCACGCCCGCCTCAACCCAGACTCCGCGTTTGGCATCGGGCACGGCACGGATGGCGTGATCATGGCCCATGAAGGGAATCCACGCGCCGGGCATGAATTGAACCCGTTCGGGCAGGCGTTGCATGTGGGCTGCCACCCAATCGCCATGCTGATGGAGCATCGAAATCGCCATTTTGCGCGAAACCCCGTTGGGCACGACGATTTCGACACCGTCAAATGCCGGATCAATGCGCAATTTGAGTCGCGTCGCGCGCGCACTTGGCCGCAATCGCACCGGCAGCGGGCCGATTTTGGGCATATCGATCTCGGTTTCTTCGGTATTCTTGAGCATTCGGCGCGGATTTTTCCAAAAGAGAGGCAAAAAGTGCGATCTTTTTGTGCCTTTTTCGGGCCAAGCCCATCTTGGGTCTTGCCCCCTAGTAGTGTTTTCCTATACTCCGCGCTCAAGGTCTAGGGGCGATTTGCGACATATGGGTTGCAGCCCCGACAGGACGCAGGCGTTAGGTGCCGCGCCCTGCATTACATCGGAAGAAGAAAGGCGTCACTCCCATGAGCGATCAGGTCAAAAAGGTCGTCCTTGCCTATTCAGGCGGTCTGGATACCTCCATCATCCTGAAATGGCTTCGCGAAGAATATAACTGCGAAGTCGTGACCTTCACCGCCGACCTCGGCCAGGGCGAAGAGCTGGAACCGGCCCGCAAAAAGGCAGAGATGTTCGGCGTCAAACAGATCTTCATCGACGATCTGCGCGAAGAATTCGTCCGCGACTTCGTCTTCCCGATGTTCCGCGCCAATGCCCTTTATGAAGGTGTTTACCTGCTCGGTACCTCGATCGCGCGTCCGCTGATTGCCAAGCGCCAGATCGAAATCGCCGAAGAAGTCGGTGCAGATGCCGTTTCCCATGGTGCGACCGGCAAAGGCAACGACCAGGTCCGTTTCGAGCTGGGCTATTATGCGCTTAAGCCGAACGTGAAGGTCATCGCACCGTGGCGCGAATGGAAGCTGAACTCGCGTACGGCTTTGCTGAACTTTGCCCGCGAACACCAGATTCCGATTTCAGCTGACAAGCTTGGTGGCGATGAGCCGCCCTATTCGACCGACGCGAACCTTCTGCACATTTCCTATGAAGGCAAGGCGCTGGAAGATCCGTGGGTCAAGCCGGACGAAAATATGTTCGAGCGCACCGTATCGCCGCAGAACGCCCCCGATGCGATCACCACGATCGAGATCGAGTTCGAGCAGGGCAACCCGGTTGCGATCAACGGCGAACGCCTGAGCCCGGCCACTTTGCTGACCAAACTGAACGAAGTTGCTGGCAAGAACGGCATTGGTCGTCTGGATCTGGTCGAAAACCGTTATGTCGGCATGAAGTCGCGCGGTGTTTACGAAACCCCGGGCGGTACCATTCTGTCGGTTGCACACCGTGCGATGGAAAGCATCACGCTTGATCGCAACGCCGGTCACCTCAAGGACGAGCTGATGCCGCGTTATGCCGAGATGATCTATAACGGGTATTGGTGGTCGCCGGAACGTCAGGCCCTGCAGCGCCTGATCGACGAGACCCAGCGTACTGTGAACGGTGTTGTGCGCCTTGATCTGTACAAAGGCAACGTTACCGTCACCGGCCGCAAGTCGCCGAACTCGATCTACTCCGAAGAGCATGTCACGTTCGAGGCCGACACCGTTTACAACCAGCGCGATGCAGAAGGCTTTATTAAGCTGAATGCGCTGCGTCTGCGTCTTGGTTTTGACCGCGACGGCATGAAGTAAGTTTCCGCAAGCAATTGTGGAGCGGCAAGCGAGGGGCATTTTTGCCCCTCGTTTTCTTTTGGATCAGGCGATATAAAACAGCCCATGCAGCGCTATAAATGTACCGTCGAATATGATGGCCGCCCTTATCACGGCTGGCAGTACCAGGACGAAGTGATTTCGGTTCAGAAGGTCTTTGAGACCGCGATCGAAAAATTCGCCGGTGTATTCGTGCGCGTCTATGTGTCGGGCCGAACCGATGCCGGGGTGCATGCACTGGGCCAAGTGGTGCATTTCGATCTGCCGAAATACTACCCGGCGGAAGCGGTGATGAATGCGATCAACCATCACCTCAAACCTGATCCGGTGGCGATCAAGGAATGCGAGGAAGTCACGGAAGACTTCCATGCGCGGTTTTCGTCAAAGAAACGATATTACATGTATCGCATCATCAATCGCCGCGCCCCCCTGACCTTTGAGGCGGGGCTGGCCTGGGGTGTTTATAAGCCGCTTGATATTGATGCGATGAATGAAGCGGCCCAGCACCTGATCGGGACGTTTGATTTCACAAGCTTCCGGGCCAGTGAATGTCAGGCCAAAAGTCCGATCAAGACGCTGGAAAAGCTTGAAGTCACGCGCGGGATCGAAAACCCGCTTGAAATCCGCGTCCATACCGAAAGCCGGTCTTTCCTGCATCATCAGGTGCGCAATATGGTTGGCACACTTGTTCTGGTCGGCAAGGGTGCCTGGAAGCCGATTGACGTTAAAACGGCCCTTGAGGCCAAGGATCGCAGTGCCGGCGGCCCGACCGCACCGGCCGACGGGCTTTATTTCGTCAAGGTCGATTACTGACACCCGATCAGATCGAGATCCGTTCAGCGTCTGAACCAAATTCAGCAGACGAATATTCAGCCTGACCTTTTCGCATTACCTGTGCGCATTACCTGTG
Source organism: Thalassospira sp. UBA4513 (assembly GCF_002388495.1). Taxonomy (NCBI): domain Bacteria; kingdom Pseudomonadati; phylum Pseudomonadota; class Alphaproteobacteria; order Rhodospirillales; family Thalassospiraceae; genus Thalassospira; species Thalassospira sp. UBA4513. The sequence goes on along the minus strand of NZ_DGMR01000015.1, from coordinate 28,009 downwards.
CGCATTTCATCCTTCCCGGACCTCGTTGTAGAAAAAACGAGGCACAGGCGAAATTTTTTTCGGTTTTCTGTCTGCCACTCCCCATATGACGCTTATTGATATGGTTGTTCATCTTATGGGTAGGTGTTCACCTATCGGTAACGAACTGTAATTACACTATTAATTAATCTTTAGTTGGTTGACTCGCGTTCAGGTTGCAAAAGGTATGTACGATAGTATTGCTCTATACTAAAGTTTAATTTATAGGATTGTATATCTTATATCTCTGCTGAATCAGGCGACCAAGACCCGGGAAGATGCTGAACCGCCGATCTAGTTGCTAGAGGGGCTCGTCGGTGACCAACGATGAAATGAGAGTAAGTATGTCGAAAAGTTTGATTTTCAAGGTGGCACTCGCCGCCGTTGCGATCCTGATTGCGGGCATCGCGCTTCTGGGCTTGCTGATCATGCAGCGCATCGATGACAAGGTGGCAAGTGACAGTCTTGAATCGCAGAAACTGAACCTTCGCGTTGCTGCGACAATCTTCCAGGATAATCATCCCGAATTTTCCATGAAGATCAGCGAAGACGGTGAAACCACCGATCTCGTCATTCCCGAAATTCCGGATCTGTCGTCGCATGACCTGATTGACTCGATCGGGGCCGCCACCGGCCAGACGGCGACCGTGTTCGCCTTTGTCCCGGCAGAGCAGGACTTCGTGCGTGTTTCGACCAACATTATCAAGCCGGACGGTCAGCGTGCGGTTGGTACCATGCTGGGCAAGGGCAGTGCGGCCTATCAGCCGATCATGTCGGGTAATACGTTCCGGGGTGAGGCGCTTATTCTTGGGACGCAATATGTAACGCAATATTCGCCGATTACATCGCCGTCGGGCGATACGCTTGGCATTCTTTATGTCGGGATCGAGAAGGCACAGGTTGCCGAAGTGGCGACCGAGATCGAACTGCGGATCGCGATTGTCGGTATTATCGTTGCCATCGCGTCGGCTGTGTTGCTGTTCCTGTTGCTGCGCTGGCAGCTTGGACCGCTGCGTGATCTTGGTCAGACGATTTCCCGATTTGTTGAACGTGACTTTTCCGAGGAAGTTTCCTTTACCGATCGCAAGGACGAGATTGGCGTGATTGCCAATGGTCTTGTGCGTTGGCGTGAAACGGCTGAAAAAATGGGTGAGGCCGAGGCCGCCCGGGTGGAAGCGGAAAAACGTGCCGAAAAGGAACGTTTGGAACAGCGCAACCGTCTGGCCCACGAGCTTGAACAATCCATTGGCCAGATCGTTGCATCTGTACGCCAGTCGTCGACCGGCATGCAGAAATCCACCGAACTGATGCGTGAATCGGCCAATCATTCCCTGACCCAAAGCCAACGGGTGTCTGAGGCCGCCAATGATTCGGCCCAGAGCGTTCAAACGGTTGCAGCTGCGACCGAGGAACTTTCCGCCTCAATCAGCGGCATCGGTGATCAGGTCCGTGAATCGACAGCGATTGCCGAAACCGCAGTCGGTGAAGCATCGCGTGCCAACGAAATGGTTGGTGGTCTGGCCGAAGCAGCCGAGCGCATCGGTGAAGTCGTGAGTTTGATTAACGACATCGCGGCCCAGACCAACCTTCTGGCGCTGAACGCGACAATCGAGGCCGCCCGTGCTGGTGAAGCCGGCAAGGGCTTTGCGGTTGTGGCGCAAGAGGTCAAAAACCTTGCCAACCAGACCGCCAAGGCAACTGACGAAATCGCCCAGCAGATCGGGGCGATTCAGGGCGAGACCAGGGTCACGGTCGAGGCAATTGAAAAGGTCACGCATACGATTTCATCGATCAGCGAAATCGCAGCAGGCATTTCTTCGGCAGTGAGCGAACAGAACGCCGCCGTCAATGAAATCGCCAACAGCGCGACCAGTGCATCGTCGGGTTCGAGCGAGGTTGTCGCCAACATCAACGAGATTCACGAAGCCGCGGCTAGCAGTGGGGCAGCCGCCAGTGAACTTGATCAGAATGTTGGTGCGATGGCCAAGCAGATCGATAGCCTGCAAAAGACCGTGTCGAACTTTCTGTCGCAATTGCGCGCAGGCTGATCGGATCACGTTTGCGGCGGGATACCTGCCGTGGAACCAAATTGAAAAAGGGTGGGCATATGCCCACCCTTTTTTGTTTAGCCAAATATCCAGTGCCACAGGAACGGGATGGTCAATGCGGTGGCCAGGGTATTGAGCCCCATGGCGAGGCCGGAAAAGGCCCCGGCGGTTTCATTGACCTGAAACGCCCGCGCCGTTCCGATGCCGTGTGATGCTACCCCCATGGCAAAGCCGCGTGCGCGCCAGTCCTTGAGACGGGCCATATTCATCACCATCGGGCCGAGGGTTGCGCCAACGATGCCCGTCGCAATCACGCAAACCGCGGTCAGGGCCGGAACACCACCAATATTTTCGGCAATGCCCATGGCGACCGGGGTGGTGACGGATTTCGGGGCCAAGGATGCCAGTGTTTCCGGACTTGCGCCCAGTGCCCAGGCCAGAATGACGGTGCTGGCACTGGCAACCAGTGATCCGAACAAAACCCCGAACGCGATGACTGGCAACGCACGTTTCAGCGTTTCGGTCTGCCGGAAGAGCGGGACGGCAAGGGCCACGGTGGCCGGACCCAACAGGAAGTGAACAAACTGCGCGCCTTCGAAATAGGTGGCATAGGGTGTGCCGGTGACCTTGAGCAACAGAGCAATCAGGGCAATGGCGATGACCACCGGATTGCAGATCGGGTTGCGGTCGCTTTTCTGATACAGCCAGAAGCCGATGGCATAAGCGACAAGCGTGATGGTCAGCCCGGTCAGCGGTTTGGCCGACAGGTAAACCCAAAGCTGGGTGATATCGGTCTCGTTCATTGCCCGTCCTCCAGACTTTCGCCCGGTTTGGCCTTGGGCAGCAGTTTCGACATCAAAAGGGCGGTCAGCACCATGGCCAGCAGGGTGGAAATGATCAGGGCGGCGGCAATCGGCAACCAGTCACCTTTGAGGCGGTCAATCTGCGTCACAACGCCCACCCCGGCCGGAACAAACAGCAAGGAGAAATGGATCAGCAGATTATCTGCGGCATCTGTCAGAACCTTGGGCGGGTTACGTTTGATCAGAAGGCCGACAAACAGCAGCACCAGACCGATGACCGGGCCGGGAACCGGCAGATCAAACAGTTCCGAGACCACTTCGCCAAACAGCTGGCAGACAAGGATCAGGGCAAAAGCAGCAATCATCAAAAACCTCCCCACAGGCACATGCATGTTTTTCTGCGTAAGACATAATAGGCTTCGGGAAGTTCGACTTTTATTAATTACGCAAAACGCCCGTGCCGGGTGGGCACAAAATCGATTTTTGAACAAATATTCAGAGGAAAAGGAGACGATCTTTCGGCTTATTTCGAATCAGTTTGATTTGTGTGTGGCGATTTGGTATTTAGGACAAAGCCACACATAAAACAATTATGGTGATTTATGGCCGATTCTCAGTCATCAAAGTCTGCGCCGTACGCAACGTTTTCTTCTTTTATCAACTTTTCCAATAAGTTGCGGGATGATGGCGTGCCAAACAGAATCGACAAGACCGTTTTTGGTGCAGCGTCTGGCAGCGTTATTTATAGCACAATTTCTGCTCTGAAATCTTTGGACTTGATCGACGAAAACGGAATCCCTTCGAAACAATTTGTCGACTTCGTCAATTCCTCTGACGAGGATCGAAAGCAAATATTGAGGGATATTTTGCGAGTTGGCTATTCATCGCTCTGGGATAGTTCAATTGATCTGGAGACTGCAACGGCTGGCCAGTTCGATGAGCATCTACGCGAAATTTATGATGTGAAAGGCTCCACCGTAGATAAATCAGCTGCATTTTTCATTTCTGCAGCAAATTTTGCGGAGGTTCCGTTGTCTTCGCACTTGAAAGCACGCAAACCAATTGCGTCATCTTCGTCTTCTAGAAAAAGTTCCAAACAGAGAAAAAAGAACAATGGTAATGAGCCGAAAGCAGAGAGCGAGTTGCCAGTTCAGCGTCCTGCTCCAGTAAAGCCATTGGAACATCAGTTGGTTGATCTAATGACCGAAGACGACCTTGACGTTGACGTTAAAGAGGCGATTTGGAAATTGGTTCAGTACCTAACTGCCAAACGAGCGAAGAGCAGCGTTTTTGACTGAAGAATTTGCGCCACGGAATCTGCTTGGCGGCCATTCCGTGGCGCATAAACCGCTAACACATGGAGGTCGGCAAGGACCGTTATGCCTTTGGTTTTAAAAGCTCAAATTGTAGCACCCATTTTGGTTTACAAGCCCAAAATGGAGCACTGTATCAAGCCTTCGGCAAGCATTGTGCATGCCTTAAGTGCCCATTAATTATGCACTTTTTCTTGCCGATTTCAATTCAATTCCGGCAATAAGGAATTTATTGATGCAAGAAAGCCGTGTTTTTGTGCGTGCTTACGAGCGTATTCGTTATGGAAATCGCGAATATGTTTGCGCACATACACGTCGCTGGCCGCGCCAGTTGACGTTTGCATTCTAAAACTCATGGCAGGCGGGGACGTTTCCCCGCCTGCTAAGGATGAGCTACGGACTAAAGAATTTCCAGCGCGTTTTCCGGCGGACGGCCGAGAACGGCCTTGTCGCCATTGACCACAATCGGGCGTTCAAGGGCGCGTGGATGGGCGCAAAGCGCCTCGATCAACTCGTCGCCACGCAGATCGGCAATGCCTTCTTCTTTGGCCTCCTTCTTGCGCAGGATGTCCTCGGGTTTCATGCCGAGCATATCAAGGATGCCCGAGAGTTCCTGTGGGGTGGGCGGGGTGTCGAGATAGGCGATCACGTCAGGCGTGATGCCCTGTTCTTCGATCATGGCCAAGGTCTGGCGCGATTTGGAGCAGCGCGGATTGTGGTAGATGCGGACCATCATGGTTGGGTCTCCGTATCAAAATGGATTTGTTCATTGATAGCGGTCTTTGGGGATGCAATCAAATCCCGTCGATCATCGAGAGCAGGTCTTCGAGCTCTTCGATCTCGCTATTGATGATGCGGGTGGCGGTGTCATAGCCAAAGCCCTGACGGGCGAGAGCGGCCATATCCTTTTCGCGTTTTTCGTCACGGATGTCGGGCCTTCGCCATGGACCGAGACGACGGCGACGGGCATAGGCGGCGGCGGCGGCAATGTTGGGATCGGTGCCGCGCACTTCTTCGTAGGCGGCGTCATCGGCCTCTGCCCGAAGTTCGGTCAGAGCGGCATCGACCTGATCACTGGCAATGCCCCGCGCGGACAGATCGGCGGCAATGACGCGAAGCGCCTTGCCGCGCCTGAGCAGGGATCTTGCCCGGCCCTTGGCATAGGCATCGTCATTAATGAAACCGGCCTTTTCGCACGCCGACAAAACCGAATTCATCCATTGCACGGCTTCGTCCGGGTCGGTGCCGTGTTCGGCGACCGAGAGGCGGATTTTACCGCGCATCAATGTTTCAAGCCGGGCGCGCGATGCGGCGAAACGTTCGAGATACCAGGTGGCATAATTCATCAGATAGTCGCGGGTGACCTTGCGCGGGCGTTTGGGTTCGTGCGAGCGGGTTTTCGACTTTTTGCCGGACTGGTTGGAAAAACGCGCATTGCCGGCGGGCTTTTTTTCGCGCGCAGAGTCGCTGGTTTCCGGGCTTTGGCGATGTTTGTCGTGCATGACTGACACTATGAATGAATTCACACCCTTGCAAGTATGCCCCCACTCTCCCTATTTTACGCGCAATTGTCTGCATTTTTCCGAAGGAAATTCCATGAACGAGTCAGAGCAACGTGCTCTTGCCCCGCGCTATATGGGGGCTGTGAACTGGCTTGGACTTTGGACCCTTTATGCCAAAGAAGTCCGTCGGTTCCTGAATGTGCATTTGCAAACCATCGGTGCGCCGGTTGTCACCAGCCTGCTGTTTCTTGCTGTTTTCCTGCTAGCCCTTGGCCGTGCGGTTGAAATGGTCAATGGCATCCCGTTTGCCACCTTCCTTGCCCCTGGTCTGATCATGATGACCATGGTGCAAAACGCCTTTGCCAATTCCTCAAGCTCAATCACGATTGCCAAGGTACAGGGCAATATCGTCGATGTTTTGATGCCGCCGCTATCGGCTGGCGAAATGGTTGCCGGTTTTGCCTTTGGCGCGGTGACACGCGGCATGATCGTTGGTCTGGTCACAGCGATCTTCATGTCGTTCTTTGTCGATGTCGCGATCCATAACATCTGGGCGATCCTGTATTTCGGGATTTCGGCATCCTTGATGCTGTCGCTTTTGGGGATTGCGGGTGGTGTCTGGGCCGAGAAGTTTGACCATATCGCGGTCGTGACCAACTTCGTCGTGACCCCGCTCTCGTTCCTGTCGGGCACGTTTTACAGTGCGGAAAGCCTGCCGGAAGCCGGTCAGGTTCTGGTGCATTTCAACCCGTTCTTCTACATGATTGACGGGTTCCGTTATGGCTTTACCGGGATTTCCGATGGCACGATCATGACCGGTGTGGTGGTTCTTGCGCTGGTCAATGCGGCCCTTTGGCTGCTGTGCTATCGCATGATCAAAACCGGCTACAAGCTTAAGGCTTAAGCGCCGATCCGATTGCCAAACCATAAAGGACGGTATCCTGATGCGGATGCCGTCCTTTTTCATTTTGATGACCATTTTTAAAACACCACCGTACGTGCTTTTGCGGCGTTGACAGGGTCGGTGAATCTCTTGATACTCCTCGGCTTCCCAGCAGTCCGCTGGAGCTTGACCAATCGGTCAGGAATGTGAATTTTACCCGAATTGAGGAATAAGAAAGTGATTACTCCCGTCATGCCGACCTACGCGCGGGCCAATTTGGCCTTTGAGAAAGGTGAAGGACCTTATCTCTATGCGCAGGACGGCCGACGATTCCTTGATTTCGGGTCGGGGATCGCGGTCAACACGCTTGGTCATTCGCACCCGCATCTGGTGGCGAAACTGACCGAACAGGTTGGCAAGCTTTGGCATACCTCGAACCTGTATCAGATGCCGGGGCAGGAAAAACTGGCCAAGCGGCTGATTGAGAACAGTTTTGCCGATACGGTGTTTTTCTGTAATTCGGGTGCCGAGGCCAACGAGGCCGGCATCAAGATGCTGCGTCGCTATCAGTATGTGTCGGGCCATCCTGAAAAGAACCGTATTCTGGTTGCGACCAATGCGTTTCATGGAAGGACCCTTGGCACCCTGACTGCGGGTTATAGCGAGAAATACCGCGAAGGTTTCGGGCCGATGCCCGATGGCTTTGACCGGGTGGCGTTTGGCAACCTGAACGAACTTCGCAACGCCATCACACCCAATACTGGCGGCATTATCCTTGAGCCGATCCAGGGCGAAGGCGGCATTTGCCGTGCGCCGGAAGGGTATCTTGAGGGTGTGCGCAAGGCGGCCGATGAGTTTGGCATGCTGGTGATGTTTGACGAGGTTCAGACCGGTATTGGCCGAACCGGCAAGCTGTTTGCCTATCAATGGTCGGATATGGAGCCGGATATCATTTCCTCGGCCAAGGGGCTTGGCGGTGGCTTCCCGATCGGGGCGTTGCTTGCCAATGAAAAGGCAGCCGCTGCCTTTACGCCCGGCATGCATGGCACGACCTTTGGCGGTAACCAGCTTGCAACGGCGGCTGCCAATGCGGTGCTGGACGAGGTTCTGAAACCCGGTTTCATGGATCATGTTCTGGAAATGAGCCGCCTGATTGTTGATGGCCTTGAGGTGATTGCACGCAAGCATCCGGGCTTTATCGAAGAAGTGCGTGGCATGGGCCTGCTGTTGGGGATGAAAACCAAACCGGCCAATGTTGATGTTGTTGCCAAACTGCGCGAGTTCAATCTTTTGACCGTGCCGGCAGGTGACAATGTGGTGCGTATCATTCCGCCGCTTAACATCACCAAAACCCATGTTGACGAAGCGCTGGTTGCCATTGATGCAGCCGCTGCCGCCCTTGGTAAATAATGCGCAAATAAGGGCGCGGAAGGAAATTTGACTATGACTGATATTCGCCATTTTCTCGATCTCGACAAAATGTCGGCAAGCGAGCTTAAGGATATTCTCGCCCTTGGCGACTCCGAGAAGGCCGGGAAAGCTCCGTTCGGGGTAAAGCCGCTTGCGGGCAAGACCTTGGCCTTGATTTTTGAAAAGCCGTCGACCCGTACACGTGTGTCGTTTGAAGTTGGCATGCGCCAGCTTGGCGGTGATGTGGTGACGCTTGATGCCGACAGCAGCCAGCTTGGCCGTGGGGAAACCATTGCCGATACCGCACGCGTTCTGTCACGCTTTGTCGATGCGATCATGATCCGAACGACCGATGAATCCAAACTGCATGAGTTGGCGCAATATGCCACCGTGCCGGTGATCAACGGGCTTACCGATCAAAGCCACCCGTGCCAGATCATGGCCGATCTGATGACGGTCAAGGAACACAAGGGCAAGCTTGAAGGCCTCAAATTTGCCTGGGTTGGTGATGGCAATAACGTCTCGGCATCGTTCATTCATGCATCGCCGAAATTCGGCTTTGCACTCGATATGGCCTGCCCGGCGGGCTATCGCCCCAATCAGGGGCTGATTGAAACCGCCAATGCCGAAGGTGGCAAAGTGCGCCTGACCGATATGGACAGCGCGTTGGCCGGTGCCGATGTTGTTGTGACCGATTGCTGGGTCTCGATGGGCGATGAAGATTACGACGCCCGGATGGAGGCCCTTTCGCCCTATCAGATCAATGAAACCACCATGGCACAGGCCAAGGATGATGCGATCTTCCTGCATTGTCTGCCAGCCCACCGGAATGAAGAAGTCACCGACGCGGTGATTGACGGGCCACAGTCGGTTGTGTTTGACGAGGCGGAAAACCGCCTGCATGCGCAAAAGGGTGTTTTGCTGTATTGCCTGAATGGTTTGCCGTCGTAAGGCTTGCCATCCGGGTTATGGCCCCTAAATAAGCCATATCGAATTTGAAGGGCGGCATTGGCCGCCCTTTGCTATGCTGTCAGGTGTTTTCGTCCAGGGTCTTTACACTGGCACCTCGACAATGCGGGGGTGCAGTTGTTATACGCCCCGCAACACGTAAAAACGCGGAAGCTGAAAATGCAGATTGCTGTCGATTTTTGCCAGCCCTTCACGCTGGATCATTCCAACATCCGTGGCCGCTTCACGCGCCTGGGCCCGACGGTGCAGACCATCATCGGGCAGCACACCTATCCTGCGCTTGCCAACCATCTGCTGTCCGAGATCATCGGCCTTGCCGTGCTGTTGTCGTCCTCGCTGAAATATGAAGGCCTGTTTACCCTTCAGACCAGCTCGGACGGGCCGATCAGCATGCTGGTGGTCGATGTCGATAGCGATGGCAATGTGCGCGCCTGCCTGCGGGTCGATGAAGAACGCCTGAAGGCGATGATCGCGGCCGAAGAAGGCGGCGAAGACGCGCTGCGCGGTCAGGTTCTGAAACTGATGGGACGGGGGCATATTGCCTTTACGGTCGATCAGGGCGATGAGCACGAGCGTTATCAGGGGATTGTATCGCTTGAAGGCGAGACGCTGGCGCAATGTGCAGAAGCTTATTTCCGCCAGTCCGAACAGCTTGAAACGTCGTTCAAGCTTGAAGTTCATCGCGGCGAGACCGCGGATGACTGGTGGGTCGGCGGGCTGTTCCTGCAAAAAATGCCGGTCAGCGCATCGGGCGATGCGAGCACCCCGGAAGAGGCCGAAAAGGTATCTGAAGACTGGAACAGATCAACCATCCTGATGGCGAGTGCGACCGAGAACGAGCTGGTTGATATTTCGCTTTCGGCGCATGACTTGATCTGGCGCCTGTTCCATGACGAGGAACCGCGCGTGTTTGAACAGACACCGCTTCAGTTCAAATGCCGTTGCTCGCGCGAAAAGATCGAAGGCGCGCTTGTGACTTATCCGCTTGAGGAGCTTCTTTCGATGCGCGAAGCCGATACCGGCGAGGTTGGTGTTTCCTGCCAGTTCTGCAACACGCGTTATGGCTTTAACGAGGCGGAGCTGCGCCAGCTCAAGGCAGATGATCCCGAAGCGGCATCTCCGAAAATCTAGTAGCGGCTTCAGGGGCTTCGGGGCTTAATTGTTCGTCACAGCCTTGCCTTAATCCTAAAGCAACGTCACCATGACAGGATCATCGTCCTGACGCGCCATGGTGGCGTTGTTTTTTTATCTGTGTGATTGATCAAAGGAGATCGAAGACATGACGGTTATGTCCATCAAGGGCCTGCGCGCCGTTGTTGCCGGGGCGGCACTTGCGCTGATGGCGGCTTGCACAAGCGGCCCGGTTGCGACCTATCCCGATGTGACATGGCGCCATCTTGATCCGATTGTCTTTGCCGCCGGTCCGATTGAAAAGGTTGCGGCCTGGTCGAACAATGAGGATGGATCGATCCAGTCGTCCCTGCCGTTCAATCTGGGCCGCATGGCGATGAACTGGCCCGATGATCGTATCCAGACGGCTGGCACCAATGACATGCTGCGTTATAGCGTGACCGAGGCCTCGGTGACTTCGAACGCGCTTAAAACCACCAAGGGCATCAAGGGTGTCTTTACCGACGATCAGTCCGACAAGATTGACCTTAAGGTCGCAGCCAAGCTTGAGCTGCTTGACCCCAATGGCATGCAGAAGGGTGAGGTAACAGCAATGGCGGAACGGTCGCGTACGCTTTCGGAATCGATGTCTGTGGCCGAACGCGAACAGGCGGTCTATGACGCCACCACGGCCCTTTTGATGGATCTTGACCGCGAAATGGAACGCCAGATCAACAACAATCTGGGACGTTTCCTGTTGCGGTGATCGAAGTCCCGTTTGGGATTTAAACAAAATCCAAAGACCGCGGTGATCTGTCATCGCGGTCTTTTTTGTTGCGCACCAATGCCACACGCGGGACAAACATCAGGTTGCGATTGCCAATTACCAGATTGTGCCAAGCCTTATGTTTGAAATCCCGTTGCCCTTTGTCGTTGCCTTGTTGCTGGCGATTTTGCTGGTGCGCCTGACCCTGCGCGGGCCAGCCGGGCCGGTTGGGCGGAGCATGCGAATCTTCGTTGCCGCCAGTCTGGCGCTGGTGATTATGGTCGGGCTGCGCTGGCAATTTGATCTGCTGATTTTCCGTTTCTTGCGCCCGTTGTTTGCCGCGATGCTGCCGCCCATCGCCTGGATGTGCTTTGCCGCACTTGGCGCGGAGGAGCGGTCGCAAACCAGATGGCGTTGGCTGCATGTTATCCCAGTTTTGGCGATTTTCATCGCAATTCTGACCTGGCGACAATGGCATATCCAGGTGGATTTCCTGATTGCGGTGCAATTTACCGGATATGGTATTGCGCTGATGGTTCTGGCCAGCCGCGGCGAAGACCGTTTTGCACAGGCGCGGCTGGGCGATGTCGGATCGGTGCGGGGCATTGTTGCCGTGGTTGGCGGGGCGCTGATTTTCTCAGGGCTCGTTGACGGGTTGATCGCCCTTGATTTCAGCATCACGCAGGGCACAAACGTCGCCACAATCGTCGGCACTGCGCAGTTGGTTGTTCTGGTGGTGCTGGCGTTGCTGATGGTCCGGTTGGAGCGGTTTAGTCCGCAGACCACGAAGCTGACTGACAGCGTGACCGAACCCGCATTTGCGCAGCGCAAAGACGATCCGCAAGACAACAACGATATCGCCGAGGATGATGCGATCCTTACCGCAATCGATGAGGTCATGTGTGCGCAGCACCTCTATCGCGATCCTGATCTGACACTCGATCGGTTGGCGCGCCGGGTGGTGATCCCGGCCCGGCAGATTTCCGGGGCGATTAACCGTCGGTTCGGGCGCAATGTGTCACAGGTCGTCAATGAATACCGGGTGGCAGAGGCGCAAATGCTGCTGCGGACGACTGATAAGCCGGTGACCGAAATCATGTTTGACTGCGGGTTTCAGACCAAATCGAACTTTAACCGCGAATTTGGCCGCGTGACCGGGATGGGTCCACGGGCCTATCGCGACGCGGACCCAAATCCTGATCAATCGACCCCAGATCAAACGACCCCCGATCAACCGTTCGGTCCGATCAGGAAGCTGTTTTCAGAGAACGCAAGAAGTTGAGAATAAGGGTGATGGTCTGTTGATGCAGGTCTGATCGATCGGTTGCGTCATCGCCATCAAGACAGATAATGCCATCACCCGGGACGTCCTGTTCAAGCAGCATCGCGGCATTTGGTTTGCATTCCGGCAGGAAGCTGAAATGCGCCGCACCGGGCAGGGCATGGTAACGGGTTAAATCGGTCGGCAGGTGTTCGATCAGATAACCCGATTCAAGGTCCTTGGGGATTTTCGGGTTGGGCGCACCGGCGGCAATGACCAGAACCGGGATATCGATGGCCGCCAGACTTTCGGGGGTAAAGCCACGGGCAAGGCCAAGATCAAGCGAGATGGCGCCACGGATCCGTTGGTCTTTAAGGTTGGCTGCCAGCTTTTCGCGATCTTCAATTGTGCGGCCAACCTCAAGTGTTGCGAGGCCATCACAGGCGGCGAATTCGGGATGCGCTTGGCATTCCATATCCATCCGATCCATGTCCATTCGCGCCCCGGCAAGCTCCAGCACCGTCCATCCGCCCAGTGAATGACCAATCACCGTGATGTTGGTCGGATCGATGACTAGTTTCCATGTGGGATTATCGGAAAGCGATGTGATCACGTGGCTGATATCGCGCGGGCGGAGCCACAAAGCGGATCCGACTTCGGCGGTGACATCGCGGCTGGTGGTGCCGGGGTGATTGATCGCGGCGACCACATAACCCGCCCGGGCAAGTGCGGTGGCAAGCCATCCCTGATTGCGCCAGTTGCCGCCAAACCCGTGCGACATCACGACCAAGGGATGGCGTCCGTCCTGAATTTTGGCATCAGGCTGCACCATCTGACCGAAAAATACTGGGTTTTCGCCAACAGGTATCGCCGGGTTTGTGTCGCTGGTCGGATACCAGATTGCACCGACCAATGCGCGGTTTCCATCACTGGCCGCGATGGTGGTTTCGGTGAAACCAACGGCATAGGGCGCGCCGTTAGATGTGGTTGCCATGACAAAAGCCGCCAAAGTGGCCAGCGTGGTGACGGTAAAACGCAACATGCTTGATCCTTCAAACCAAACGAAAGGGTGCGATGAGTTTTACCGGTCGGCGGGCTGTTGGCGTCCTTGATCGCGATCAAGGACCTTTCAGGTACAAAAAAAGCCCCGGTCGGTTGGCCGGGGCTTGGTCTTTGATCGCGGATCAGGATGGGTCTTAGCGGAACATCATCACCGGCACATGGCAGGACCGGACCATTTCGGTGGTGGTGCTGCCGATGATCAGGTTGCGGATGCGCGAATGGCCATAGGCGCCCATGACCAGAAGATCGATATTTTCCGCTTCGATCTTGTCCTTGATCACGTCTTCGGGTTCGCCCGATGCGAAGCCTGCATCGACCTCGTAGCCCGCCTTGCGCAGGATGGTTGCCGCGTCATCAAGCTTTTCCTGCAACGTGTCATTGGGTTTGCCAACCGACAGCAACGTGCAGGGCAGACCGGTAAACAGTTTGCCCGATGCAATGTGGCGCACGGCCTTCATCGCACTTTCGCCGCCATCAAAGGCAATCAGGAATTTGTTGATCGGCTTGAACGCACGCGATGCGACAAGCACCGGCTTCTTGGCGGCACGCACAACCCGTTCAAGGTTGGAGCCCAGATGCAGCTTGGCGAAATCGGCGGCCTCACCGCGTTTGCCGACCAGAATCAGATCGGCATCACCTTCGAACTCGGCAATGGTTTCGATCAGATCGCCATGGCGAAGCTTGGTGGTGACGGTGCCAACGCCCTTTTCCTCAAGCCCGGTTTTGGCTTCTTCAAGCAGCAAACGGCCGCGCTTGAGTTCGAGCTTGTTTTTCTGCTCGTCCAGATCAGCCAGTTCCTTCAGCAGCGCCGAACGGGCACCGAGTTTGAGATTGCCACTGAGGTCGGCCGGTTCGGAATCGGTATTGCGCCGGCCCAGCACGTGCATCAGTTCGACGGATGCGTCGGTGCGTTCTGCCACCCAGCGGGTCAGGTCGCATACACTTTGCGAATAGCCTGATCCATCGATCAGTGCGATCAGATGTGTCATGGATCGTCTTCCTTTCCCAGTTTCCCTAGTGGCCCATCAGGCGTTCAAGCGCGCCGGGCTTGTCGTGGATGGCCAGTTTATCGACGATTGTCTCGCTGGCTTCATTGAGACCGATCAACTCGACCTCGGCCCCTTCACGGCGGAATTTGAGCACGACCATATCAAGGGCTGCAACACTTGAAATGTCCCAGATATGCGCGTGGCTGACATCAATCGTGACCTTGTCGAGAGCTTCGCGGAAATCAAATGCCTTGGTGAAGTCTTCGACCGAGGCAAAGAAGATCTGGCCGCGCACTTCATAGGTGCGGTGCGTGCTGTCAGGCGACAGCGTGCTGGTAACACGGAAAATCTGCGCGATCTTCCAGGCAAAGAAAATGCCCGAAAGCAACACACCAACCAGTACACCGATTGCAAGGTTATGGGAGCCCACCACGGTGATCACGGTTGCCAGCATCACGATCGACGAGCTGCGCGGATGATCCTTGAGATCCTTGATCGAGGACCAGCTGAATGTCCCGATCGACACCATGATCATGATGGCGACAAGGGCCGCCATCGGAATGATCGCGACCAGATCGCCCAGAACCACAATCAGGATCAGAAGGAAGATACCGGCAAGGAAGGTCGACAGGCGGCAACGGCCACCCGATTTGACGTTGATCACCGACTGGCCGATCATCGCACAACCGGCCATACCGCCGATAAAGCCGGTAAAGAAGTTGGCGATACCCTGGCCATAGCATTCGCGCGTGCGGTTCGACGTGGTGTCGGTCAGATCATCAACGATCTGCGCCGTCATCAGACTTTCCAGAAGACCGACCGCCGCGACCGCCGCCGAATAAGGCAGGATGATCAGGAAGGTATCAAGGTTCAGCGGCACATCAGGGAAATAGATCGCCGGGAAGGCATCAGGAAGCGCGCCCATATCGCCCACGGTGCGTAGATCGGCATCGATAAAGAACGACAGGCCGGTCAGAACGATGATGCAAATCAGTGGCGACGGGATCACCTTGGTAATGCGCGGGAACAGATAAATAATGGCAAGGCCGCCTGCAACCATCACATAGGTCATATAGCTGACATTGGTCAGTTCCGGCAGCTGGGCCATGAAGATCAGGATGGCGAGCGCATTGACAAAGCCGGTCATCACCGACTTGGAGACAAAGCGCATCAGAGACCCCAGACGAAGCGCACCGGCCAGCATCTGAATGACGCCAGCCAGAACGGTCGCGGCCAGCAGATAATCAAGGCCATGTTCACGGACAAGCGATCCCATCAGAACGGCGGTGGCGGCGGTGGCCGCCGAAATCATGCCCGGACGGCCGCCAAAGATGGCGGTGATCACGGCAATCGAGAAGGAGGCATAAAGCCCGACCTTCGGGTCAACACCGGCAATGATGGAAAAGGCAATGGCCTCCGGGATCAGGGCCAGCGCAACCACAAGGCCCGAAAGCACATCGGCGCGAATGTTGCCAAGCCATTCAGCCCGCAAACGCGGCAGAAAATCGCTATTCACAGAAAATCTCCGTCTCGGTCAAGCCCGACCGCGCAATCGCCAGATCTGACGATTGATTGTCCCGCGGGCTGGAATGTCATCAGGCGGTCTTCATGATCCGTCAGCCGGAAATTCAGCGACAGGTCTCCCCAAGACCATCCCGTTCGTTGCTGCGTCGCAGCAGGCTGTACCTATACCAATTTAAGATTTTGCACAACCGTGGGACGGGCGACGTGGCGATCTGATGCGCCTACCCGATGCAAGCTTGCCGGCACCCGTTTGCCAAAAGAAAAGCCTGACCCCGGCAAAGCGGGGATCAGGCAACGTTTGAAATTTATCTGAACAGGCTCTGGCAATCAGGCGTTATCAAGAAGCGCCTTGGCGATTGCCTCGCCACAGGTGACGGTATTCGCCTTGCCGCCAAGATCGGCGGTGCGCAGGTTTTCATCGAGCAGGACGGCCTCAATCGCGCGCATGATCGCATCATGGGCATCGGTGTGACCGAGGTGATCAAGCATCATTGCCCCTGACCAGATCTGGCCGATCGGGTTGGCGATGCCCTTGCCGGCAATATCGGGGGCGGAACCATGGACCGGTTCGAACAGGGAGGGGAATTTGCGTTCCGGGTTGATGTTGCCCGATGGCGCGATGCCGATGGTGCCAGTACAGGCCGGGCCAAGATCGGACAGGATATCGCCAAACAGGTTCGACGCCACGACCACATCAAAGCGGTCCGGGTTCATGACGAACTGGGCGGTCAGAATATCGATATGGTATTTGTCCCAGGTGACGTCGGGATAGTTTTTCGCCATTTCGATCACGCGTTCATCCCAGTAGGGCATGGTGATTGAAATACCGTTCGATTTGGTGGCCGAGGTTACATGTTTGCGCGGGCGTTTCTGCGCCAGTTCGAACGCATATTTCAGGATACGATCAATGCCGGTGCGCGACATGACGGTTTCCTGAATGACGATTTCACGGTCCGTGCCGGGATACATCTTGCCCCCGACCGAGGAATATTCACCTTCGGTATTTTCGCGCACGACATAGAAATCAATGTCACCCGGTTTGCGCCCTGCGAGCGGCGATGGCACGCCGGGCATCAGTTTGGCCGGGCGCAAATTGACATACTGGTCAAAGTCGCGCCGGAACATGATCAGCGAGCCCCACAGTGAAATGTGGTCCGGCACCGTTTCAGGCCAGCCGACCGCACCAAAGAAAATGGCATCATGTGGTTCGATCTGTGCGCGCCAGTCATCGGGCATCATTTGGCCGTGCTTTTGATAGTAGTCGCACGAGCCGAATTCGAATTCATTAAACACCAGATCAAGGTCAAAGATTTCGCCGGCGGCCTTAAGCACGCGGATACCTTCGGGCATGACTTCGGTTCCGATGCCGTCGCCGGCGATGACTGCGATTTTGTGGGTGGGGCGTGTCACGGTGCTGTTCTCCGCTGATGTGAGTTTTTTGGTGGGCTTTTCAGATTGGGGATTATTGCGTTGATAGGACGTTTCGTCGAGCCCCGGAAGCGATCCGGATTACAGTCCTGATTGCAGCCCGAATGACAAGAAAGGCCCCCACCATTGGCAGGGGCCTTTCCGTGTAAGGGTATCTGGCGAC
>NZ_DGMR01000015.1:2804-10652 GCF_002388495.1 Thalassospira sp. UBA4513 | reverse complement strand
TGGCGGTTATCGATCAGGTCATCGACAACACCCGGATCGGCAAGGGTCGAGGTATCGCCAAGCTGATCATATTCGTTGGCGGCAATCTTGCGCAGGATACGGCGCATGATTTTGCCCGAACGGGTTTTCGGCAGACCCGGCGACCACTGGATGAAGTCCGGGCTTGCGATCGGGCCGATTTCCTTGCGGACCCATTTGACCAGTTCGGCGCGCAGCTCGTCGGTCGGTTCTTCGCCGGCATTCAGCGTGACATAGGCATAGATACCCTGACCCTTGATGTCGTGCGGAACGCCGACCACGGCGGCCTCGGCCACCTTGGAATGGGCGACCAGTGCGCTTTCGACTTCGGCGGTGCCCATGCGGTGACCCGATACGTTGATCACGTCATCAACACGGCCGGTGATCCAGTAATAGCCATCATCATCGCGACGTGCGCCATCACCGGTGGTGTAGACGTTTTTAAACGTGCTGAAATAGGTCTGGATGAAGCGTTCATGGTCACCATAGACCGTCCGCATCTGACCCGGCCAGCTGTCCTTGATGACAAGGTTGCCATCGGTTGCACCGGTCAGTTCCTTGCCTTCGTTATCAAGCAAGGCCGGCTGAACACCAAAGAACGGCAAGGTCGCCGAACCCGGTTTGAGGTCGGTCGCACCCGGCAGCGGCGTAATCAGGATGCCGCCGGTTTCGGTCTGCCACCAGGTATCGACAATCGGGCAGTTCTTTTTGCCGACATGCTCGTAATACCATTCCCAGGCTTCCGGGTTGATCGGCTCACCCACCGAACCCAGCAGGCGCAAACTGTCGCGGGTGGTGCCGTTCATGCAGGACTCACCTTCGGCCATCAAGGCACGGATGGCGGTAGGTGCGGTGTACAGGATATTGACCTTGTGCTTGTCCACCACCTGGCCCATGCGGGACGTGTCCGGGTAGTTGGGTACACCTTCAAACAGAACGGTGACAGCGCCGTTGGCAAGCGGGCCGTACAGAATGTAGCTGTGACCGGTGACCCAACCGAAGTCCGCAGTACACCAATAGACGTCGCCATCATGGTAATCAAACACGTACTCATGGGTCATAGAGGTGTACACCATGTACCCGCCCGTGGTGTGCAGTACGCCTTTCGGGGCGCCGGTGGAACCTGAGGTGTAAAGCATGAACAGCGGGTCTTCGGCGTTCATGGGCTCTGCCGGGCAATCTGTGGACGCACCCTTCATCAGCTCTTCGTAACTCACATCGCGACCGTCTTTCCAGGGCACATCGCCACCGGTGCGTTTGACCACGATAACCTTGTCCACGTCGGCGCCGGCTTCTTTGCTCAGCGCGGCGTCGACATTTTTCTTGAGCGGTATTTTGCGACCACCGCGGACACCTTCATCGGCCGTTACCACGAACCGGGATTTACCGTTAGCAATCCGGGCACCCAGTGCTTCCGGCGAAAACCCGCCGAAGACAACGGAATGGATGGCGCCGATGCGGGCACAGGCCAGCATGGCAACACCTGTTTCAACAATCATGGGCATATAGATCGTAACAACATCGCCCTTCTTGACGCCCTGGTCTTTCAGGACGTTCGCGAACTTACAGGTTTCTTCGTACAGTTCGCGGTAGGTCACGTTGCGGGAATCAGCCGGGTCGTCGCCCTCGAAAATAATGGCCGTCTGGTCACCGCGCTTCTCCAGGTGACGGTCCAGGCAGTTGGCGGCGGCGTTCAGTTGGCCGTCTTCAAACCATTTGATGGATAGGTTGTCGTAGTCGTAAGTGGTGTTTTTTACCTTCGAGAAGGGCTTGATCCAGTCCAGTCGCTTGCCGTGTTCAGCCCAGAAGGTCTCCGGGTCATTCACCGACTGTTGGTACATCTTCTCGTACTGATCCCGGTTTAGCAGGGCCCGTTTGGCCACGTCCGGACTTACCGGATAAACCTGTTTATCAGTCATTGTGCTCCCCCTTATTAGTCAGAGTCTGTTGTCATTATCGGTTATTTAATAAAGAGCGTGACGGGCAAAAAAAGCCCTGAAGACGGATACACATAGTTCAACACGCGCGCCAGTGAACAATGAATTAGACTAACGTCCCAATCCGCCAGCACTTTTAGCCAGAATGACGGTCTCACGAGGGGCGACCCTATGTTCTGGAGCCTGCTCTAAAGGATAGTCCTGCCAGCAGAAACAACAAGTGACGTTCCGGACCCCGGGAACCGGGGTCCGGATAGAAAGGACAGCCGACTGATGGGGTATCAGGCGGCCTTCTTGTGGGTCTGGGCGGCCCGCAGGCTGTACAGTTTCCGCTCCTTGAGAGCGTAGCGGTTAAGGCCTCCAAGGTGGATCTTGCACAGGTACAGCTGCCAGTCGATCTGACGCGCATCCACCGGAAACAGGACTCGATCCAGTTTCCCCATCCGGGAGGCCAGGGCCATCAGCGAATCGTTGCGGAAAATGTAATCCGGTGCCGTGTAAAAACCAAAGATGGTGGCGAGTGAACGCGTGGTATCGAGGTTTTTAAGGACCTTCAGCTCACGGTTCTGGCCAGCCAGTCTCAATGCCTTGCCTGCAATGGACAATGGCACGCGCATGCCGCCAACCACAACATCAAACAGCTTGCGATTGACCGCCACAAACGGTTTCGTGGGCCGTCGGTAGAACAACTGGCCATACGACGCATAGTTGGACTTGGCTTCTGCCATCAGGTAGTCAATGAACTTACCCAACGAAATCGGATTTGAACTGCCACTGCAGCACTGGTAGATGCGGCGTTGCGCAGGCTCGGAAATGGCTTCTGCCAGGGACAGGATGATGCTGTTGGCCACCAGGTCCACCGGGATCACATCTATAATGCCGCTACGCTTGCCTGGGAACAGGGATACCTTCTCGCGGGCGTAGGCGAGGATGATGGCGTCCGCCACCTTCACGCCTTCAATCCATCCCGGAGAGGGCTCTTCCAGTGCACTTTCAATGATGGAGGGGCGAACAATCGTGAGTGATCGCCCGGAAAGGGCTTTCATCAGGAGTTGCTCACCCAGCCATTTGGTAAACGTGTAGGTGTCGCTCCAGCCGTAGTGGTTGGCCTCGCGAATGCCCAGGTCCACTAGCTTTTTCTCAAGCACTTTGCCGGAGTATCGGGCCTTCACGTCGGAGATCTTGTCCTGCAGAAGGTGTACAAGCTCTTCCGTTTCATAGTATCCGTCGGTGCTGCGGGGGATAGACTCGCCCGCCGGCTTGATGACGGACTCCGTGATCTGGCCGGAATTCTTGCCGTTGACGTAGCAGGTGGATACCTGGATAACCGCCATGGCGCTATTGAGCTCCGCCAGGGCGGCAACGTTCTCCAGGCACAGGGTGTTGATCTTCAGTGCCTTGTCGAGCTCCTCCCGGAAGTTGACGCTGGCTGCGGAATTGATAAACGCGTCGACCTGCCCGGCAAGCGCGCGGAACCGTTCTGGCGGAAGCCCAAAACGGGGCTCAGTCACTTCACCGGTGATGCAGTGAACGCGTTCCTCAAGAAAGGTTTCGAACGCCTCGTTGTCATCGTGTCGAAGGCGCTCGAATACAGACGAACTGGCGATCTCATTGAGGAATCGCTCACGCGCCGCTGGATGCCTTTTGTTACCACGGATAAGCAGATGGATTCCGCCAATATCCGGCACCGTGCGAATTAATTTTTCCAGTACCACCTTACCGAGAAACCCGGTGGTGCCGGTGATCAGCACGTGTTTACCGCGTAGCTGCTCAAGAACACCGGACGCTGACGCTCCGTTTTGTTGCTGCTGTGTTGCCATAGCGAGAACTCCTTCTCAAATTCACTGTGTAGCCATCAAATTGCGGTAGTTTTCAGGTAAGAGGCTGCCTGCCTCTTGCCTCTGCATTTTGCGGGCCACGATTCCGGGAATAGGGCTGATTTTTGCACAGACCGAATGACAGTGCGGTGACATAGGGCAAAGTTACGCTACAAACTGCATCAATAAAATGACAATAAAATAAGGTGACTAAATGCAAAAAAAGGCGTGGAGAAAAACCGGATAAAAGACGCTCAGGAACCGTTCTTGTCTGTGCCTCCCAGCGAGCGCAAAAGCTGGTCCAGGGAGATATTGGACGGCTGTTCCTTAAGCGCTCGGATCAACCGGCTCTGCTCGCCAAAGCTGATACGGTCATAGTAGGGTTCCCGCTCTGGCCTGTTTGCCATTGGTTCCGGCTTGCGTGGAACCACCGCAGGGTCAATCTCTGAGGCGAGGTGGCGAAGATGGGTCGCCATATGCTCTCTTTGTTCCTTTTCCAGCTTTTCCCAATTGAGGGAGGCTAAGCCGGTCTGGATAATCTCAACGGTATCTGCGTCCATTTTGCGCCCCAACAGTGCAAAAAGACTCTGGAACGCTTCATAACGCAGCAGCGGCTTTTCATCGCTGCCTGCCAGTATCTTGCCGAGTTCCGCGGTCAGTCGTTTGCACTCCTGGGCTGGGTCGACCGGTGCCCGTGGTTGCTCGCTGCCCGCTGAGCGATCTGTATCTGATGCTCCTGTTTCAGCTGGGCTGGAGGAGACCCGATGCCAATAGGCGGCAATCCCGGCCTTGCGAGGCGGCAACTGGCGTAGCCGCACATTCAACATGTCGGCCAATGTGCGGAACTGGCGGGTGGACGGATTGGAAGCCCGCATCAACGCCACCGGACGCTGATTCATCACCGACTGGCGCAGAGTTTCGTCACGCCAGATCGCACCCAGGTAATGCAATTGCAACCCCAGGTGTCGCACCGCAGCGGCATCAAGGCGCTGAAACACGGAGCGAGCCTGACTTGCACCCTGGGCCATGTTCACCAACACGCTCGGCGTCCTTCGGTAGCCACGGCGAATCAGCAGTTTGATCAGGGAGAAGGCATCGGTCAGCGATGCAGGGTCTGGCGTGACCACGACGCAGGCCAGTTCCGCCGCCGCAATCATGTGCATGCCGGTCTTCTGCAAGCCGGAGGCAGTGTCTGTGATCACGTAGTCGTAATTTTTCTCTAGCCTCGACAACGCCTTGAGTACACGGAGACTTTCTTCAGCAGCCATGTCGACACACTGCTCGACCCCCGAGGCGCCGGGAATGATGTGCAGCCCCCACTCCGATTCCATGATCACATCGCGGAGGGAGCACTCATTGGCCATTACGTTAGCCAGGGTCCGTTCCGGATACCGGCCCAGCATGATACTGACATTAGCCAGATCCGTGTCACCATCCAGCAACAATACTCTGTAACCCTCTCGCGCAAGGGTCAGGGAAAGGTTCAGTGCCACCGATGTTTTTCCGACGCCACCTTTGCCACCGGTTATGGCCAGTGTTCTGGGTTGCTTCGGAATGTGCCTGGAAGTGCGGGAGTCGGTCATGAATGCCTATAGGCGCTGTCTTGTCCGTCGACTGACACGTGATCCGGGTGAAATTTGAGTACTGTGTCAAAGTGTAACCCGGACGGAGTTCTAACTGTAGACAAAAAGAGGCGGGTTGCCTGCCCAATAATGGACGGTTTTGCGACATTTAACCTGTAAAAAGTTTACACACATCCAAACACAGGTAATACTCTGCTTAAAAAAGGACCAATAACTGTTTAATAAACGCAGCTTATTGTCTAAGCTCCATCGGGTTAGTATTTATGAACAAGTCGTCAGATACTAACGACAATATCTGGCGCGTTATACAGGCAGGCCTATGCTGATTGCCCCTGACATACAGCTACCGAGTCTCCCAGAGGTTACCCTTAGGGTGCTTGAAGCCTGTCATCAGGACGAAAATTATCGCCGAATAAGCGATATTGTTTCTGCCGACACCGCACTGGTTACTCGTGTTCTCGCCCTGGCCAACTCAGCATTGTATGGCCCCACCTCGCAAATACGCTCCATTGACCAGGCGCTGCTCAGGCTGGGAACACGACGATTCCATACTCTGGTTCTGACTGCGGCACTGCGCCAGCTCCTTTACGAACTCGGGGCAGACCAGTGGCAACAGCTAAGGGACTTCTGGCGCCATTCACTGACCACCGCTCTGACTGCCAGGGCCCTGGCAACACTGACGCGCTACCCCGAACCCGACCAGGCGTTCATGCTGGGAATGCTGCACAATGTGGGCGAGCTGATCGCGCTGAAAACCCCGCCTGGAGAGACCCAGCAATACTACCTTGACCACCAGTCCGATATTGCTGCCGAACTGGTAGATTCATGGGGTCTGGGACCCATGGCAGTTGATGCTATGCGCTACCAACAGGCCATGCCAACGGAAATACGAGATGCCGGACACCTGGTCAAACTGATTAGCCTGGCAACACGCCTGGCACTTTCGGACGCGGTGGGCATTGCTGCAGCGGGGACCATTTTTGGCCTCAATGAAGAACTCACGCGAGAGATCAACCGCAGGATCGACCAGGAAGTGAGCGGCGTGGCCGAATCGCTGGGCATTCCGCTTTCGGAAGACTACGACGCCCGCCACTCCAACCACAAACTCAAACAGACCATACTGAAACAGGCCATGGCCAGCCAGGCGTTGGAACTGTCGCCGATTCGCGGCAGTGCCCAGGAGAGCCTGGCCGCAACCGTCACCAGCCTGACACTGATCACCGGCCTTCCGACACTCTATTTTGGCCAGGCCGGGGACGGGCTGACGCTGCTATCCTCCAGCACTGGTGACGTCCCTGATCTCACGGTTGCCATTGGGGCAGCCACCAGCGTGCTGACCGAGGCCTGCAGCAGCGGCAGCGCCCTGTGCCTCGATCATCGCTCACCGACGGTACTGGACCGCCAGTTGCTTTCGCTCTTGAAAACGCCTTCTCTGGTGGCTATCCCCGTGCGTGGGGAAGATCCATGTGCAGGCGTATTTGTCGTCGGTACTGACCATGAAAGCTCTGGCCAGGCAGAAGAAATTGGTCGCCTGTTCAGCGCAAAACTGTCTGACGCCGTCACCGCCACGCAGCCCAGGAGCACTGCCCAGGACGGTCTGGAAGCCGAACTGGCCCGACAGGCCATTCGTCGTCAGGTCCATGAAGTGAGCAACCCGCTTACCATTATCCGGCAATATATCTATCAACTGCGAAACCGGCTGGATGATAACGAAGTACAGGGAGAGCTGGACGTCATACGTGACGAGCTCGATCGCGCAGGGGATCTCCTGTTGCAGATCAGCCGGGCTCCGAGCCATGATTCAACGAACCCGACCGGCGCCTGCAATCTTAATGACGAACTGAGAATTCTGCGGGACTTGCTGGAAGACAGCCTGTTCAGCGGCGGCGACAGGGCGCTGGAGCTGGATCTGTGCGAGGACCCCACCGACGTTACCGTGCCCGGCGCGGTCATCCGTCAGGTGGTTATCAACCTGGTCCGTAATGCGGCAGAATGCCTCGTTGACGGCGGCGAAGTGGCTATTCACACGCTGGCACCGGTCTGGCAAAGCGGAAAAACCTGGGTGGAACTGGAAGTGGCGGACACCGGTAATGGAATTCCCGATGAGGTCCGCAAACACCTGTTTTCACCGGTTCAATCCACCAAGAGCAAGGACCACAGCGGTCTTGGTCTGAGCGTGGTTAAACAGTTGATTGATGACATGGAGGGCATCATTAGTTGCCGCACGGGACGCGGAGGGACAGCATTCCGAATTCTGTTTCCCGCAGCGGCAAATAAAAAAAACGATGAAAAATGACGAAGAAACGACGGGCGTACTGACATGAAACCTGCGAGCACCGAGTGGACTTACGGCGACGACGGAAAGGCGCGCATCCTGGTCGTCGACGATGATCCGAGACTGCTTTCCGGCCTTGCTTCACTGCTCAGAAGCAAGGGGTACGAGGTCACCGAAGCGGAAGGTGGGCGCATGGCCTGTCGCATCCTTGAGACCGA
>NZ_DGMR01000015.1:1938-2566 GCF_002388495.1 Thalassospira sp. UBA4513 | reverse complement strand
GGGGGGCACTGGACTATATCCGCAAACCGTTCGACCCGGAAGAACTGCTGGCAACGGTCGATGGTGTGCTCGGCAAGCGTTCGCTGCTTCGCGCCCATGAGCACATCCGAATGCGCCTGGAAAAATCCGAGGAACTGCATCGCTACATCGTCAACAGCTCACCCGATATCGTTTTCATGCTCGATGGCGACGGGCATTTCTGTTTTGTGAACAGCAAGATCGAGAGCCTGCTCGGTTACCAGCCCGCCGAACTCTGTGGACGTCACTTTCGCCACATCCTGGATGACCGGGACATCGCGCGGGGGACCTACGCCCTGAAAGGCCCAAACATCACCGCAGACAATCCGAGGACACTGGAGGTTCGCCTCAAGACCCGAGGCAGTCGCAAGGCGACCCGCCACTTCGAAATTACCGCGTTTCCGATTGACCCGGAAACCTGGCCCCACGCCAATCATGGCGGCGGCAAACATAATGACCGCGAGGCCCGCTACTACGGCACCGCCCGCGATGTCACCGAGCGTAAGGAAGCGGAAGCATTTATCAATTTCCAGGCTTACCACGACTTACTGACCAGACTCCCAAACCGCGCCCTGTTCAAGGACCGGCTCGACCTGGCCATCACCCACGC
>NZ_DGMR01000015.1:793-1793 GCF_002388495.1 Thalassospira sp. UBA4513 | reverse complement strand
TCAACGACACGCTGGGACATGCCATGGGCGATCGCCTGTTGCAGGCGGTCACGCAGCGGCTGGAACGCTGCCTGCGCAAGGGGGACACCCTGTCACGCTTCGGTGGTGATGAATTCACTCTGCTGTTGCCGTCGATACATGGTCACGAGGACGCACGACAGATTTCAAAGAAGTTGATCAAGGCACTGCGTGCGCCTTTCCAACTGGGCGAGCATGAAGTCTTCGTGGGTGTGAGTATCGGCATTGCCACCTACCCGGAAGCCGGCAAATCCATGGATCAACTGATCCAGAATGCCGACATTGCCATGTATCACGTCAAAGCACGGGGCAAGGATGGCTATCGCTTCTACTCGGAGAGCATGAGCATTGATACTGCCAACCGCCTGAGTCTGGAAAGGGACCTGCGGATGGCGCTGGAGCGCGATGAGTTGCGAGTGTTTTACCAGCCGCAGGTCTGTTCCTCGAGCAATCGTGTGGTGGGTTTGGAAGCGCTGGTGCGCTGGCAACACCCGGACAGGGGATTACTCTATCCACGGGACTTCCTGCCACTGGCGGAAGAAACCAAACTCATTGCCAAACTCAGTGAATGCGTACTCGACCAGGCCTGCCACGATGTCGGCCAGTGGATTCGAGAAGGACACAGCGACCTGCGGCTGGCCGTAAACCTGTCCCCGGTCCAGGTAGAACACCCAAGGTTTGTAGAGACCCTGATGACTCAACTCCAGGCCCACGGCTTCCCCCCCCAGAACCTGGAAATCGAGATCACTGAAAACGTGATTATGAACGATCTTGAGCAAATCAGTCAGAAACTCCGGGAACTGGCGTCATTCGGCGTCAGGATTGCCATTGATGATTTCGGCACTGGCTACTCCTCCCTGAATTACATCCACCGGCTGCCCATTCACACCCTGAAAGTGGATCAGTCCTTTGTCAAAGCCATTCGCAGAGGCGAAGACGGTGCCTGCATTGTAAACGCCATTGTCGCCATGGCCCATGGACT
>NZ_DGMR01000015.1:508-737 GCF_002388495.1 Thalassospira sp. UBA4513 | reverse complement strand
GTCGCCATGGCCCATGGACTGAAGCTTCAGATCGTGGCGGAGGGCGTGGAAACGGACGAACAGCTCACCTACCTCAAAAGCCTGGGGTGCCACCAGGTTCAGGGGTTCTTCTACGGCCCCGCACGGCCTGCAGACGTCGTCGGTAAAACCCTCGGACATACCCCGGCGCGCGCAGTCGCTTTCTAATCTCTCTTTTTATCGATACTCCATTGTCGGACAGTCAGATCTA
>NZ_DGMR01000015.1:0-436 GCF_002388495.1 Thalassospira sp. UBA4513 | reverse complement strand
AATGTTGATCTGGTTTGCAAAGTGTTGCTGTTCGTTACGTTATGTATCTGGAAATGCGCGGTACTGCACATAATTTCCCCACCGGCTTCTCTAAGCTCAAATCCATCAGGCGCTTCCTTCAATTCACCTGGCAGTGAATCAACAATCACAAGAAGAATGGAAGCATCCCCAGGATATGGACAGGCAGAAGTCACCATGCGCGATAAATACAAATACATTGGTCCGGTTTACGATTTTCTGAGCAACCTCTACAGCGGCAAGAACATTCACCGCTGCAAGACCGCCATGCTCGATGTGGAAACCGTCAAGCCCGGCGCCCGCATCCTGTTCGCCGGGGTGGGCCATGGCCGTGACGCGATCCGTGCTGCGGAACTGGGCGCGGACGTAACCGTGGTGGACCTCTCCGAGACCATGCTGCGCAAGTTTGCCGAAGCCC